>NZ_JBWQTU010000012.1:0-221505 GCF_056619925.1 Halalkalibacter sp. HAAS-P013 | reverse complement strand
CACCGCTGGTGTACCAGTTGTTCCGCCAGGAGCATAGCTGGGTAGCTACGTGTGGACGGGATAAGTGCTGAAAGCATCTAAGCATGAAGCCCCCCTCAAGATGAGATTTCCCATGGAGTTAATCCAGTAAGACCCCTTAGAGATGATGAGGTTGATAGGTCTGGTGTGGAAGCGTGGCGACACGTGGAGCTGACAGATACTAATCGGTCGAGGACTTATCCAATAAATGATTCTTGATTTGTTTCTATAATACATTATCTAGTTTTGAGAGAACCATCTCAAATGTGAACTAAGATACTCTGATAGAGAATCCGATGTTCAATAATAGTCTGGTGGCGATAGCGAAGAGGTCACACCCGTTCCCATGCCGAACACGGTCGTTAAGCTCTTCAGCGCCGATGGTAGTTGGGGGCTTCCCCCTGTGAGAGTAGGACGTTGCCAGGCACCCTAAAAGCATTCCCTTGAGGAATGCTTTTTTTATGTGCATAAATAGAAGAGGGGCGTTGAAGAGCTCTGTTCCGGAGGAACAGCATCTTCCTCGAATGGGCCGATGGTTATTACAACGTGATTATGCTTCTTCGAAAGAACATCATGTCCCCCTGTGAGACGAACCCTTTCTCTTCGTAACACGTCGTGAAACACATCTAGGAAATACTACATGTCCAATCATCCCCGTAGAAGAGAAAGGGTGAGCCAGGACGTTGCCAGGCAGGGCACGCTGCGCATGGAAATAGGAGAGACGGACATACGCTGCATAATAGTAGTGCACCCGAAGGAGCAACATCATCCTCGAATAAGCCGATGGTTACATCGTGAAAAGACATCTTGAAAAACATCATGTCCCCCTGTGAGACGAACCCTTTCTCTTCGTAACACGTCGTGAAACACATCTAGGAAATACTACATGCCCAATCATCCCCGTAGAAGAGAAAGGGTGAGCCAGGACGTTGCCAGGCAGGAACGCACCGCATTGAAGAGCAATGAAGGGATGAATCCACCTGTCAGAAGAGCGCCCGAAGGAGCAACATCTTGGGACGATAGTTAATAAATAATTGCTTCGACAGAAAAACACCCAATTTGGACAGAAAGAGGCTCATAAGACCTCGTTCGTATACTGCCAATAGATTAATGAATGGTAAGTACTTTAAAAAACGCGACTTTTTTTAATAAATAACGTCTAAGTAACAATGAACATAAATGCTAGGAGGAAGAACCTTGTCCAATGTTAAACAACAAGTGATTACAGAATGGTACTCACAGTATAGCAATTCTATTTTTAGTTATATTTTACTAATGATTCATGAACATCAACTAGCTGAGGATCTTACACACGAAACATTTATAAAAGCCTATAAAAAGTATGATTCTTTCAAAGGGGATTCCAGTCCGAAGACATGGTTGTTTTCCATAGCGCGTTATACAACGATTGACTATGTAAGGAAACGAAAACCTGTTACTTATCTTAAAGAATTATTTAGTTTGAAAACGGATAAAAGTCCTTTGCCAGATGAGGTTGTTCAAATAAAGGAAAACTCAAGAGAATTATTTGACGCATTAAGTCAATTAAAGAAAACCTATAGGGACGTCATTATCCTTAGAAAATTAAAAGAGTTTTCCACTAAAGAAACAGCGGAAATCCTAAATTGTTCTGAGAGTAAAGTAAAGTCTACGTTAAATAGAGCGATTCCAGCTTTAGAAAAACAACTTCTTAAGGAGGGATATTTACATGAAAACTCAATTTGATGAACGGTTGAAGCAATTAGATGATGATATTCATTGGAACAAACAGAGAAACCAAAAGGTGAAGAAAGAGATCGTAGCTGAAATAGAGACGTATGAAGTGAAGCCTTCCAATATAAAAAATATGCTTGTTTACTCCTCTAGTATCATTGCTTTTGCATTATTTGCTTTTTTAATTGGGGTGAATATGGTTTCGATAAATGAAGGTCAACGATCGTCTAATGAAAAGAACGTGGAAACTATAATAGAAGACAATACGGAAGAAAACGATCTAGATGAGTATGAATGGATAGAAACGAATGATGAGCTCGATCTTGAAGATGAAGTAAAGCTAACAGAAGACAGAAGTACGTGGACAGAGGAAGAAATGTTAAATGATCTATCCGCAGGCATTATATTAACTCATCGTCAATTAACTAAATTCGTTGAGGGTGAATGGTCTCTTGATTATCATACTGTAGAAGATCAACAGATTATTTCAGATCTATTTTCCTATGTAAGTCGGGCAGGTACAGCGGCCTTTCATTTATCTGCTGACAACTATCTTTATGTTGATTTAATGAATTTGAATTCCGTTTTAGGAGAGGCCTTTCAAAACCAAGACGACGATGGATTACTGTTAGCATATCAAGTCGTTCATGATCTCGATGTTGCTTACAACGGTTATGAGGATGATAAAGGTCCGTTTGGGGTTACATTGTATAGAGATGCGACTTATGATGTTGTAAGGACTTATCTAGGACGGGAGTAAGGTTTTTGCCGGAGAAGAGTAAGTAGCTTCTCCGGCAAAAAACAAATTAGCTTCGAAAGCATAGATAGTTGAATTTTATTATTAATAGGTATGACTAAGTTTGAAAAGTGAAAAGGAGGTACCGTATGAAAAGGGTAAAGGTCTTTTTATGGCTATCTTTACTAGTTGCTTTTCTAACTGCTTGTGGTGGAGAAGAACCGGTTGGAGAGGTTGAACCCTGAAGAGGTAATCGAGGAAGAGCCAATTGTTGAGGGAACGGACGACCTAACAGGTGATTATCCATATCCAGAGGATGATAGTGAAACAGGTGAAGGAGTATTAATTATTCAGACTGTAAGTGGGGACTCATCTGAAGGTGACGTACCGGTGATGTTTGTGTCAGATGATACAATCGTTACTCAGATTGGATACATAATTGAAAACTTTGATGGAGACAAAGAAGTGTTCTTTTTATATAAATGAGTTGTTTGTTGAAGCTGCACAAGGCGGCGAACTGATGCAGTCTGCATTGGATCTATATGACTGGATGCTTGAACCTGCAGAGTACGAAGTCACGGCTGTACAGTACGAAGGAAATGATCCGAACGAAGATGTTGTACATTTATCGAAAGCTCAGTATAGAATTGAAGAAGGCAGTTAAGAGGACAAAGGGACAAGATACCTTGTCCTCTTTTGAGTGTATATTATATCTTTTTAATCCGATTGTGAAACGCTTATAGCGCTACGCGATACGGATAAGCCTTGAAATAATACAATAAAAGACTTGTACATCAACAAAATGAAAGATTACAAGAACCAGAGTTTGAGATGCCCGATACATATAAGATTCTAACAAGAAAGGGGCTTTGTGCCTCATTTTCATGTTTTGTATCGCAGGGCGATATATCCTTGCAAATTTATTAAAGAACCTTCATATTTAATAGAAAGGAGGTATGATATGCGACATGATATACAACCGAATGAACGATCTTTCTCTACCAAGGAAGTAGCAGAGGAAGCAGGGATAGCAACCCCCACTGTTCGAAAGTATGGCCAAATCTTAGAGCGAAATGGATATGAGTTTTTGAAAGATGGCGACCGGCGTATCTTTGTTCAATCCGATATTGAATCGCTTATAGCGTTACGCGATACGGACAAGCCCCTAGACGATACAGCTAAAGACCTTGTGTATCAACAAAGAGAGAGGTTAGAAGGATTTAAACAAACAGACATAGCGATACCCGATACATACGACAACTTACCTCGCGATCCCGATCAAATAAAAGAGATCCTATTGTTTTTATCCAATGAACTCGCAGCTACACGTGAAATGAATGCTGAATTGACAGAAAGTATGTCTCAGCTTAAAACAACGGTTTCACGGCTCCAGCAAGATCATCATGTGATCAGTTCCACTATTGGAAATTCAGCACAAAGAACTCATGCTAAAATAGAAAAGTTAACGGAGCAACAAAAGTTCCATTACGAAACATTGCTGCAACAAGAACAACAAAAAAGTGAATTCTTACAACAACAATTACAAAACTTGCGGGAAGAACAGAAACAAGAGTGGCGCACACAAAATGATTTTAATAAACGTTTAGAAGAAGCGATACAAAAACCTAAAGACAAAGACAAGTGGGATTGGATTTTCTCTTTATTTCGAAAATCATAGGTTCGGAAGCTGGCAGTCTACGAATGCAGTTTAGTTTCGCTAATGGGTAAAGGGAATCGATTGAAAAAAGTGAGAGTGGATAGCGAATGGCTACCTGCTTTCACTTATTTTATGTTCGTGTGGAAATTTGTCGTACCTTGTATTTCCCGAGGAATATATGATATCTGCTTACGGTTTATTAAAGTGTTAATCGTTTAGGGGGAGAAGAGGTAAACTTCTTAAGTATCACCGATAGCGTTACTCGATATGGAAAGGTTCCTTAGACGATATAATCAATAGGGGTCTAATAAAACGATATTTGATCTATATGGCAAAGAATGAGGTCTAGCGTATTTTGGGTTGCGTATGCGTATCGCAGGACGATATAACTTGTTATTAATTACCTGAAGTTTGCTGGTAGCTATCGTTTCAGACAGACACCTAGTTTCCCCTTTCGCATATAGTACCAAAGGGGGTGTTTTGTATGAATTGGCAGCAAAAAATTAGTCACTTAATGGGGCAGCCTGTTGGAGTTTCATTTACAAACGGTCAAGGAACATCAGGTATATTGTGTGATGCTAAAGATGGACAACTATATATTATGGAATATATGTACCATTCTCAGTTCGCTTTAAAGCACTATGATTATAGAATGATTCAAGATATTAACGGATTTCCGCCTTGTCAACAGCAACATCATAATCACCACCACCAGCAACCACTATATTAAGGAACAAGCAAATGGAAAGCCGGCTCAAAGCGAGTGGGCTTTTTCTGTGAGTATAATCCAACGTCACATCTGAAATGAGTGGGACAACGGACCTGTCCCTATGTCCCGTGTCCCTATGTCCCGGAAATCGGAGATAGGAGACTGTAAGGCGAGTGTTATGGCGATAAGGTGCGCTTGTATCCTGAAGAGGACGATTTTCTTGTTAGCCGGTGGCACAGGCATATGTTACGATTGAAGGGAAAATACATAGATTTGTTTTCTTTGTGAGCATGCTCAGCCGAATATCTCACCTAAGAACCTACTAAAGCGGGTTGCTTCATGCTTGAAGTAAGAATCTACATACGTTGATTTATTCAGAGGAGGGTACTATGGCACAACCAAAATATTATATGAATCTTGATAAAATTAAAGAGATACCAGAAGAGGAAAAGGCAAAACTAAAGAAGATTACAGAAAAGTACGTGTTTCGTGTAAACGATTATTATTTAAGTTTAATTGACTGGAGCAATCCGAACGATCCAATTCGTAAGCTAGTGATTCCAAATGAAGGGGAACTAGAGGAATATGGTCGTTGGGATGCATCGGATGAGGATACGAATTATTCCGTCCCTGGTTGCCAACATAAATATGCGACAACAGCTTTGCTGATTGTGTCAGAAGTGTGTGGGGCTTATTGTCGTTATTGCTTCCGAAAGCGTTTGTTCCGAAACGATGTCAAGGAAGCGATGAGTGATGTCGAGCCTGGTCTGAAATACATTGAAGAGCACCCAGAAATTAATAATGTTCTATTAACGGGTGGGGACTCTCTTATTTTAGCTACGAAGAAACTTAGAATGATTATTGAGCGTCTGCGTGCGATTGATCATGTGAAAATTATTCGCTTAGGCTCTAAAATGCCTGTTTTTAACCCAATGCGAATTTACGAAGATGAGGAATTGCTCAAATTAATTCGTGAGTACTCGACAGCTGAAAAACGGATTTATGTGATGGCACACATTAACCATCCTGTTGAAATTACAGAAGAAGCCAAAAGAGGGTTCCAAGCTCTGCATGATGCTGGTGCGATTGTCGTCAATCAGACACCTGTTTTAAAAGGAATTAATGATGATCCAGAAGTGTTAGCAGAACTACTGGATAAATTGTCATGGGCTGGCGTTACACCTTACTATTTCTTTGTGAATCGTCCAGTTGCTGGGAATAATGATTTCGTTCTTACTTTGAAAGAGCTTTATGACATTGTTGAAAAAGCAAAAGCGAAGACGTCAGGATTAGGGAAACGAGTACGGCTATCAATGAGTCATACGAGTGGAAAGATCGAAATTTTAGCCATTGAAGATGGAAAAGCTTACTTGAAATATCATCAGTCACGTGATGACGAGTACGGGAAGTTTATGGTTCTTGACTGTCCTGATGATGCGGCGTGGTTTGATGATTTGCCTGGAAATGAACAGTATTGGAAGAAGCCAGAGAAGAAAAGTGAAGAAGTTGTTTCGGTGAATGAGATGCCGGATATGCCAAGAAAGAAGAAGAGAGAGCGTGTGGCGCAGTTGTAAAGGTGCTTTTCACCATCCGAGTTTTTTATCAATTGTTTCTTGAAAGCCAACTTATAGCGAATGAAGAGCAAAAGCATATACGCTTTTGCTCTATTTTTTTATGGAATAAAAAGTGTTTCGAGTATTAGATTTGTATAGGGTAATTATTGAGAGGTACTGGTATCTCAAACTATGTAATCAAACATCTCATATGAAAATGGGACGAGGAACCTGTCCCTCTGTCCCGCCTCTGTCCCAAGAAGGAATATCCTCTCCGTTCCCCATCATACATATAAGGAGCAACCAAAAAGGGAGAGGGAATTATGACCATTATGTTCGGAACCCATATCATTCATACGGTTCAACCTGGAGATACCGTTTACCGCCTTTCTGTTCAATATGAAAGTACAGTGGATGCCATTGCTCGGGCCAATGTCTTGTATCCCCCTTTTGTAGATCCATATACGATCTACCCTAATCAGATACTCGTGATCCCAAAGGTAATTTCAAATGAAACGGCGACTCTTTACGTCATTCGACGAGGCGATACAATTGGAGCGATTTCGCAGCGATTTTCTAGTTATCCAGAGCTTTTAGTTGGGATCAATATCACGATACAAAATCCAAACTTCATTTTCCCTTATCAACAAATTCAAGTGCCAGCAGTGATTTATGAGGTGGATACTGGAGATTCCCTCGCCTTGATCTCAGAAAGATTAGGGATATCAATCCAGACCATCATTGATGCAAATGCTGGGCGGATTACGTTCTCCCCAGATGTACTTTATGTAGGGATGAGACTGATCATTCCTCTTCCGATGTCACAGAATATTGTTGTTACACAGCCTTTCCCTGGGTCTGTTATCCGTGATAACCAATTTATTACCGGATATGCTCGAGCTTTTGAAGCCAATGTGCTGTATCGGATGGTTGATGATAATGAAGTTATCGTTACAGAAGAAACGTTCACAACTGCAGATTATGGAGCACCTTCTTATGGGCGCTTCCGGGATAGCATTCCATTTGATAGGGAGCCAACGACCAGTGGAGGGGTATTGCAGGTGTATACGAGGAGTGCGAAGGATGGGTCGGTTCAGGATCTTGTTCAGGTGAGGGTTTGGTTTGGGTGAGGTTTGGTAGTTGGGTAAGGAGAGGGGGAATTGTTCCGAAGCCACTATATCAATAGCTGAGATTCGAGAGTTCTTATAACCTATAATTAAAATACATCTTTTCTGTTAGATTACTTCACGTGATTGCTTACAGCTCATCTAATGCTTGATAAGATAAAGACATCAAAGAGGGCAGAACATTCGGGAGGTAATCAATATGACAACTACAGGTTTAAGAAATCCAGGAATTTTCACTTTGATTGGACTTACATTTTCAGTGTTTTTTAATAGATAAGATGGTGTTAAAACTACCAGTTAGCAAAAGAGCTAATTGGTAGTTTTTTTCTGTCTATCCTATTGAGTAGAGTCGATTGGGACTCTGAAAAACCAAAGTGGCTCAGAATAGAGAAGAAAAGTCGTTCATTCCCGCCTTTTCTGTACCCACTATTTTATGTGTGTGGAAATTTGTCGTACCATGTATTTCCCGAGGAATATAACATGCCTATATAATAAAATGTGAATCGATGAGAGGAAGAAACGGAAAATTTCATAAACGTATCGCCCATATCGCTGCGCAATACGGGTAGTCCCTAACATTATCTTATGTTTTGTTTCGTATCGCAGGGCGATATAACCTTGGAAATAGCCTTAGTCGCAACAGCGTAAAAGCGTCTGCGTGGTAAGCATAATTATTCAAAAATAAGGATAGTGTTAGCAATATGTTATTTGCTGACCACTATCCTTATTTTTGATATTCCTCTAAAAAAGTTTCAGCTGTTACTAATTTCCTTGAAGTTCAAATTCAAAACCACTAATTTCGGCAATCATTCTTGGAATTTCTGTATTATCAAGTACACCATTAAATTTTTCGGCTCCTACACCAACAGTGAAGACTGGAACCATTTCTCCCGTATGTCCACCTGTGGCACTTTCTTCCCGTACTTGTCGGTCGATCACTCCAGCACGGTAATGATGAGCAATAATACTGCCTACTTCCCAACCAATTTCGTGAGCTAGAATAAGGCGTCCTTCAGGGTCGTTATTATCCCAAACATTCTCTTGGAATTGGCTTATTTCTTCATCTGTTAATTCAATGTTCGCATATTCTGCAAACACTTCACGGATGCTTTCAGCTGTGAAATTGCCTGTATCTTCATCTAATTCTAATTGTTGTGATATATACTCTGGAGAAACTCCTACTTCTTTTAAAGCTTCCATATCCATGACCTCTGTTGCTGCAATACCCATTGTTTCATGGTCAGCAAGTACAACGACTAATGTTTCACCATCTTCTTTTGCCCAATTAACCGCATATTCTACAGCATTATCAAATTCAATCGTTTCTTTCCAGATTCCTACGAAGTCAGCGGCGTGAGAGGCATGATCGATTCTTGCGCCTTCAAGCATAAGGAAAAACCCATCTTCGTTTTGCGATGCAGCCTCAATGGCTTTTTGAGACATTTCCACTAACGTCGGCTCTTCACTGTCCATTACCTCTCGATCGCTTACATAATTCATAAATGATGGGTGAAACAACCCTAGTAGTTTTGAGTCTTCGGTTGGTTTATAGTTATTCAACTCATCCTTATTGCGAACGACATCATAGCCTTCCTCTTCAAAGGAAGCGATTAAATTTGTACCATCTTGTGCATCAGGAAGAAAAAAGTTTTCTCCGCCACCTAATGCGATGTTGTAACGGCCTTCGAAAATTTGCCTTGCAATTTCATCTTGTCCTGCCCGATCTGGAACCTTTGCAACAAACCCCGCAGGAGTGGCATCGGTAACGGTATTAGTGGAAACAATACCAACCGTTTTTCCTTGCTCTTTAAAAATGTCGATCAGACTTGTTAATTCGTCACCATCAGGTCCAACGCCAAGCATACCGTTATTCGTTTTGTCCCCGTTCGCTAGTGCTGTTCCAGCAGCTGCAGAGTCGGTGACAATATTGTTTTCAGAGTATGTTCTAGAAAGAGCCACATTAGGAAGGGTTTCCATGAACAACTCTCCTTCTTTTCCATGCTCAAATAAGCGGGCAATTTCCATCTGTCCCATTCCCATGCCATCACCAATCATGACAATGACATTTTTCGGTGATGATTCATCAGCTTCAGTAGCTTGCTCTTCTTGAGCAGGATCATCAGCAGGGGTTTCCTCAGTTGGTTGGTCAGCGTTTTGTGGGGTACAAGCCACAATTGCAAGTATTAAGTATGTTAAAAATATAACACTAACGCTCTTTTTCAACATTTAATATCCTCCTTATGTATGTCGTATCGTTATTAGGGTTGTTGAAAAAGTTGGAAATTATGCGTGGAGAAGCGATGAAGTCCGAATTGCTTTGAAAAGCTGGAGGAAAAGTCGTTCATAGGAGAGATGAAGGCCTGAACCGCTTGAAAGCTGGAGGAAAAGCCGCTCATGGGAGGAGTGAAGACCTGAACCGCTTGAAATGCGAGAGGCAAAGTTCTTCATAAGAGTGATGAAGACACAGATCGGTTGAAAAACTGGAGGAAAAGTCGTTCATAGGAGTAATGAAGACCCGAACTTCTAGAAATGCAAGTGGAAAAGATATTCATAGGATTGTTGAAGGCCTGAATCGCTTGAAGTGCTTAAGGAAAAGTCTTTCATAGAGGCGATGAAAGCCCAAATCAATTGAAATCCAAGAGGAAAGGTTCATCAGATTTCTCATCTATCCGAACAAACTGCTATTATGAATAGATCTAGTTTGGAGAATTCTTAAAACCTATAACTAAAATACATCTTTTCTGTCAGATTACTTCACGTGATTGCTTACAGCTCGTCTTCTGCTTGATAAGATAAAGACATCAAAGAGAGCAGATCGTTCAGGAGGTAATCAATATGACAACTACAGGTTTAAGAAATCCAGGAATTTTCACTTTGATTGGACTTACATTTTCGGTGTTTTTTAATAAATAAGATGGTGTGTTAAACCTACCAGTTAGCGAAAGAGCTATTTGGTAGGTTTTTTATTTTATTCTATTAAGAAATGGGACGAGGAACCTGTCCCCCTGTCCCCTCTATTCCTTATAGTCCCACATAATTCTGGGTTCCTCGTTATCTAAGGATACATACGTATATTGGACAAACTGGAAGCGTCCATATTTCCCGTTATAATCTTTTGTCACGATCACTTCATATACTTCTATCGGCTCAGACTCCTCAGTCATTTTCCAATTTTTTATTTTATTTGGCCTTGAGGTGGAAAATGTGTACGTATCTGCTCCAAAATGATTCATAAATGTATGAACTCGATCCTGCATATAAGAAGACTTTGAAAAGCGATCTTTCATCTTTGGATGGAGCAACTCCCAGGAAGAAGCGAAATCAGCTTTTTGTTCTGCTTTATAAAATTCATTTACAAGGTTGCTAGCTTGTTTAGATTGGGAGGGGATCAGAATAAAAAGTAAACTAATGATGGCAATGACGGATGGGATGATAAGGATGAGTGGAGATTTATGTTTACGCATAGGACTCACCTTCTTTTTCAAGGGTTGTATCAGATTTTATTCTCGATTGGGACAGAATATGAGTTTGATTTTGGCTTAATGGGACAAATATTCGGTGTTGAATTAATTTTGGGTTAGCGGAAACTGCTGTAAGGGAAAACTACTAAATTGATTTAGTGAAAGGTGGATAATTACCATGTTATACACCTACTTTTCCACATTAAGCAAGATATTCACAGGGGAAGCTACAACTTTTTTTACTATTGTATAAGATTATCCACAGCTAATTCCTTTTTAAAAGAAGTGTTTTATGTTTATAATAGTTCTATAGAAAGGTGATGGTGACAATCAAACCGACTGATCAGTTAGCCCAAAAGCGCTGGCAAGCTATGCCGGGTGAAATTAGAAAGAAGCTTGAAGATAACGTATTTTGTTCCTCATGTGGAGTGACAACGATCGTAAATTATGAAGTCGATTCTACGGATTTCATGATCATTTTAAAGGGTTATTGTAAAAAGTGTAACGGGCAAGTAGCGAGAGTGATAGATTGATATAAAGGAATAACCACCTGTTCTCTATTGTAAGAGCAGGTGGTTTTCTTTTATTCTTACCTTAAGTTTATAAAATACCCCTCAATGTAAAGGGAATAGTGTAGATTCAAAAATGAAATCCTGTTACACTACACAAGTTGAACATTTTAGGGGGAAGGTGAGACGATGCTACAAGCACTGATTATTTTCATAGCCCAGTTGTTATTTGTTCCCGTGCTCACATTGAGAACGATCATGATGGTCAAGGGGATGAAGGAAAAGGCAGCGGTGCTCGGGATCCTTGAAGGACTTATCTACGTTGTTGCACTTGGAATTGTCTTTAGTGATTTATCGAATTATTTAAATATGGTTGCCTACGCATTAGGTTTCGGTATTGGTGTATATATCGGTCAGCTGATCGAACAAAAACTGGCGATTGGATACGTTTCAATTGAAGTGAACATTATGAATAAAAATGAAAAGCTAACGAGCCACTTGCGAGATGAAGGCTTCAGTGTCTCGATGTCTGAAGTGGAAGGGATGAATCACGCTCGTAGATTTCGACTTGATTGTACCGCTAGACGTGATCGTGAAGAAGAGTTTATGAAGATTGTAAGTACGCATGAGCCGAATGCGTTTATCATTTCTTATGAGCCACGGAATTTTAAAGGTGGATATATTACAAAGGCGATGAAGAAGAGGAAAGAAAAGCGGGATAAGGCGGTTCGTGCGTCGTAGTGGTAGGTTGATTGCATAAGGGGGAAAGCTGAGTGGGGTTAGCACTCAGCTTTTTTTGCTTTAATTAGATTGAAGGATTTCAAGAGTTATATAGGTATAATGTATTATGTAAATGTCTATCAATACCTATAAAACCATTGTATTCCAACTACTTTTATAGTAAATTAGAAAATGTGTTTCTTATAGAGAAAAGAGAAAAGGGGAATTTACTTATGAAAAAGTACAAAATGAAGACAGTTTTAGCGAGTGTGGTTGTTGCATCAATGGCTTTAACGGCTTGTGGAAACGAGGAGGAAGCAGCTGAAGAGGTTGCTGCAGACCTAGTGGAGGAAGTGGATGCTGAAGCTGAAGAAGATGCAGATGCAGCAGACATTGACTATACATATGAGTTAAATCTTGACGGACGTACACTAACGTTTAATTGGGAAGCAACAAACTTTGAGCTTTCTGTAGACAATTATGGTGTTGAAAACGTAGATGGTGAAGGACATGCTCACTTATGGTTTAAGGCAGAAGGGGAAGAAGGTTCAGGGACACGTGTTGGTATTAACGACTACAACTTCACAACTGAGTTAGACCCGGAAGATTTCCCAGCTGGAACATATGAAGTAGAAGTTGAATTAGCAGAGAATAACCATACTTCTATTCCTGGAACACAAAAAATTGAAACGGTTGTTATAGATTAATTAGGAAAGAGACTAGCTTTAGGTAGTTTATTCTTGAAATAATAGCGCAAGTTCTTCAACAAACGAAGCAGTTTTCTGGAAGAAGAACTAGTAAAAATGAATGGGGGTGTCTCAAAAGGTCTGTTTTTGACCTTTTGGGACACCCCCACCTATAACAATGACAAATCATTTTTCCATTCCATTACGTATTCTTGCTGTTTAGTATCCTCGTCTATTAGTTCTTCTTTTACTACAAAATCATTTTTTTGATAAAAACGAACTGCTATTGAGTTTTCTTTATATACTTTTAGTTGAATAACATTTCTTTGCTTTTTGATGAAGTGTAACAATTCTTTTCCATACCCATGATTTTGGTAAGGAACATCAACAAAGAGTGCTGCTAAATAGTCACCTACCATTGAAATAAAACCTACGACTTTTGATTGATGGTATATAACATAGGTTTCCGACATTGGAATATACTTCTCTTTCATCTCTACTTTCTTTGATTTCCAATATCTGGGTTCGGTGAAACTATGTGCTTGTATTGAACCTCTATACCAAATATTTATTAATGAATCGATATCACATTCTTTATATATTGCTATATTCATAAAATTAAACAACACCTCCTTTTTATGTTGTTTTGAATATATCTCATTATTTATTTTATCAAAATTTAATTACATTAAGGTCAATCGAACAGCATTCGCAAGCTTGTTTAAAGTAAAGTCTAATAAATCTAAACATAAAGGTATCTTACTTTACATAATTTCTTTTTCTAAGGAAAAAATAAAATAATCAATTTGTGAAGGAAATGATAACCTTATGCATATCGTCTATAACCTTTTGTATTTTTTAGCAGCATGGCGTTGGGGGGATTGGAGAAACTGGCAAAAATATTATCCAACAATCCTCTTTCTTATTTTATGTGACCTACTACATAATTTCTTAGCTTATAATCAAGTTTTATGGATATACCATGAAACCTTATTACCAGAACTGCTTCCGAATCATACAACGATCTCATTATTGTATATGCTGGTGATGTATCCTGCGACGATTTTAATTTATTTGAAGTATTTCTTTAGAACTGATAAATGGAGTAACAGGGTCTTTCATTACGTTTTATGGGTTAGCATATATACTATAGTTGAGTATATAAACATCCATGTTGGTTTATTTTCTCATTACACCGGTTGGGTCATGTGGCACTCAATATTATTTATTATGATGATGTTTATTTTATTTCCAATACATTATAAAAAACCTCTTTTGGCATGGGGGATTAGCTTGCCAATTATCTTACTAATAGTGCTGAACTTTGACTTACCTCTGTATTTTAAGTAACTTTTAGAAAACTAGGTTTATCACCTTGAACTGCGGGTGGTTAAGAAATTTTATACATAGTGAAAACCTCAGACAACCATAAAATTGTCTGAGGTTTTCGTATGCTATTTGTTCGGTTCTTGGTCGTTAACCATTTTATTAACACTACTTTCCCTTCCAGAGCTGAAGCCGGAACTCTAGATGACCGACCTCTTTTTGGAAATTTATCAACCTCTAAAAGACTTCCAAAACGCTCCATCGACATCAATCAAATCCATAATCTCCTTAAAAGGAATCGTAAACGAAGGAAAGCCGAATACATAGGCGGCAATCTCATAAGGTTCAAAATAAATGGT
Organism: Halalkalibacter sp. HAAS-P013; assembly: GCF_056619925.1. NCBI lineage: Bacteria > Bacillati > Bacillota > Bacilli > Caryophanales > Bacillaceae > Halalkalibacter > Halalkalibacter sp. HAAS-P013. The sequence continues at coordinate 206,931 of NZ_JBWQTU010000012.1, read as the reverse complement.
AAGGGACTCTTCGTTTACATAAAAGGGTTGGTCAGGTTGAATGCCTTTGTATTGGTCAGGGAAGTAGTGTTGTGGTTCTGCTTGAATCTGTTTTTCGATGATATCACTAATGACCTTTACATAGTCACTGTCAGGTTTAAAAAGATCTTTGAGCTCATAGATCGTTCCTGTCTTTAGATCGATGGGCACATGTGCTTGATAGGGCATGCCATGTGCTGCACCAAACGGGTAGTCATATCCTTCTAATTTGAGAACGAGTAGATTTTTTTGAAAGAAGGAGACCGAGAAATCGCCGTAATAGCCAAAGTCTAATTGAGTGGGAGGAATAGGGACTACTTTTGATTTTTGTTCGAGTACGTCATTTACGTGTTTCTGAGCTTCAAGGTTTGTCATTCCGTTCACGTTTGGATAATAGACGAGGTAATCTTTATTAGGACTATATTTCCTAATAAGAATTCGATATTGATCATTTAAAGGGAAGCTAGTGTTTGGTTGATAGATGATTCTCCCTGTTTGATCATAGTAGGACAAACTGTGGTCGACATTCGCTTGAATAATCCCTCCAACAAGCCGTACGGTGCCGACACCTGGAATGATCGGGAGCGATAGGGCGCGCCTTCCGCTTAGATCAATAAAAAAAGTGGTTCGATCGGCTGTAACAGAGCTTAATCCTTCCTGATATTCACCTACAGAATCATATAGAAAATCGGTCAAGATTCCCCCAGCTGTTGTAGCAATCCCGTACCGTGAGCCCGCAAATGGCTGTTTTGGATCACGAGCGATTCCGACGGCTACTCTTTGATTACCTAATTGTGTCATATCATTATAGGTAGGTGATATGAGTAAAGTTCCGTTTATATCAATTAATCCGTATTTGTTCTCTATTCCCTCGGCCATGTTTATAACGGCTCTGCCATCTCGAAAAGGCGATGCGTACGTATATTGAGGTTGAATTACAATTCGACCTTGTTCATCTACATAGCCCCATTTGTCTTGAAACGTTTTACTAAAAGCGATCAGTCCTTCACTATAACTCATCATAGAGCTGTATGGATAGGTTTGAAGAGTCTCACCGTTTCGATTAATCAGTGCATATTCATTTTCATTAATTTTCACAAGTGCTTTGCCGTCTCTGAAATCATAGGCTGTATCAAATTGTAGAGGAATCTTTTCATTTCCTCGTTCATCTAAATACCCATAAAGATACCGAGCATTACTTGTATCAGCGAATACAGCACGTTGATCCTGATAGGGCATAATGAGTCCGTATGATTTCTTTGTCAGCTCTTGGCCTGCTTCATTAATGACTTTATATCCGTCTTCATAAAGGACAACAGCACGGCCTTCTGTAAAAGGCATAATTGAATCGTATTTAGGTGGGATCACAAATTTACCTGCTTGATCAATCATGCCAGCTTTTCCGTTTGTTCTCGCAATCGCAAGTCCATTAGGTTGAAAATCATCAGCTTCCTCAAATTGAGGTTGGATAATGAATTGTCCTCTGTTGTTGATATATCCCCATCTTTTCCCTTCTTTTGTGATGATGTAAGCAGGGAGGAGGGCGGTGATTCTTCGTAGTTTTGGATTTAATTTCATTGTTGATTCACTCCGTGTGTCGTTTGTCTAGATAGTATATGGTCGGAGAATTTGGTGGGTGCTTACGACATGAAGCACATTCTTTTTTAAACATGTGGAATCCTGTGAATGTAGTGATTTTATAAGAAAGGAGGGATTTGTGATGAAAAAGCAAGGAAAGCAAAATGGTAAAGGTGCTAAGGGCAGACAAGAGCAGATGCAAAAGGACCAGTCTTCTAGAGATCAAATGCAGCCGGTACCTCAGCCAAAGGATTATGAAGAAATAGAGTATTAAGGATGTAAGGCTTAATGCAGAAAAATAGTGATCACCTCCCCTGAATCAGAATAACCTGTAAAAAGAGGGAGGGGTTTTATGATTCTATTAACAAATCTGAAATCTTGGTTCAAGAAACAAACTAATTCAACCGAGCTTACCTATTATGAAGTCATGCACTTTAAGTCAATCGGCTACAAGGAAATGTATGATAACTATCGCCTTCATGAAAAAAATAAGATAGAGGTTTAAAGCAAAGGGGCTGTCCCAAAAGGTAAAAAACATACCTTTTGAGACACCCCTTTTATTTGCTTATAGTCCGCTGGAAGACCTTATTTCTGTTAAAGTCCACTAGGGAAGATTCAGAGGGCTCCAGCATAAACTCTTCATGCTTTTGTTTTTCTGATAACTTATGTTTAATTTGAGTTTTTTCTAGGGATTCAGGCTTCTCTTCTACTAAAGGTGCCTTTTGCATGCCGGATAGCCACGTTTCAAGCTTATACGTTCCTCGATCAATGATATGGCAAAGATCTTCAAGCGTATCAACTAATTCAACTAAACAATCCAACCCACTCTTAAACTCAGCAACACCTGTGCCTGTAGCTTTATCAGATGAATGCTCCATTTTGTACAAGACTTCATGGTATCGGAATTCAATATAACAACTGCTACGGTCCCAATTGTAGTCGAAATAGGCCACATTTAAACGCTTCATAATCTTTACAAGCTTTCGTTCACACATATCTTGTTCTTTGCTATATGACGTTTTGAATATTTTTAAAATTTTGAGCATGCTAATCACCTTCCTATTTTTATCCCTAGTTTTACAATCCGTTCACCTGTTATCTCTGTTTTCTACAAAATAAGCAAATCCCCTTTTGTAATCGTTTTACATATATCGACTTTGTTTTACAGGAAACAGTGCTGACTGCATTTCGTGAGACGACATAATCCTGTTCACTGCTACGGTTCAGACGGATTTAAAGATTGTCTAAAATTGTAAGGTATTGTTGAAAAGTTTTTTAGATAATTGATAGATTTATAAAAGTATGAAAGATTTGAAAAATGTAAGACTTCAAAGAAAAATAGAATAGACTCCTACATTTACAATTACTTACCATGAGATAATTCTATACTTCATGTCCTTTTCGTTAGTAAATCTGCTATGATACTACCTGTTGTGATTTTCATAGATTACTAAACAAGGGCGGGGAATTTATTGGTAAAAATAACATCTAAGATTGTCCTTTCAATAGTTTTGGTATTTTCATTACTAGCGGTAGGAACTCAGTCAGCTTACGCGGCTCTTTTTGATCCGCTGCCGTTTGAAGATAGAGAGTTAGGGAAAAATAGTAACGCATATAACCCAATGACGATTAGACCGAATACTGAAGAACAAAAACGTTTTATTCAAGAGGTTACTCCTTATGCTGTAAGGGCAAGTGAACAATGGGGAGTGCCGGCTAGTGCTATCATTGGTATGTCTATATTAGAAAGTGGATATGGAACGACGAGAATTGCTTATTATGCAAATAACCTTTTTGGAATCAAAGCGTGGGGATTTAATCCTGCTAACGCTTGGCAATTAAAAGGTCAGCCTGATGAGGATTTTGAAAGAACGATTCCGATTATTGAAAATTTAGGGGCAGACCGTATTATTTTTGATGAAAGTCAAAGAAGAGATAATTGGTACAGACAATTCAACTCTTATGAAGATGCGTTTAATTTCTTAGCAGGGACCCTTCTTCAAAATCAAAGATACGGCTTTGCTCGTGAGAAATACCAAACGAATTTGGCAAATGGTATGAGTATTGAGGATGCATCTAGACAATATTTATTTGATATTGCTCATGCAGGGTATAACCATTTAGGTGGATCTTATTACCGTGATGCAGTAGGAAGAATAATGAATCAGTGGAACCTATTTGAGCATGATCGTCGAGATAATGGAAGTACAAAAAGTACGAATGGGTCAGTATTCAGTGACGTTAATGGACATTGGGCTGAAGAATCGATACTATTTGCAGCGGAAAAAGGCTGGCTTAATGGTCACTCTGATCAAACGTTTAGACCAAATCATCATTTAACTAGAGCACAAGCAGCAACGATTCTTACTAATTTCTTAAACTTACAGTCTGAGGGCACTCCTGTTCGTTTTAATGATATATCAACGAATTTTTGGGCATTCGATGCTGTTAGCTTAGTTGCACAAAATCAAATTATGAACGGTACAGGAAATGGAAATTTCTCACCAAGTACCAACGTAACTAGAGCACAAGTGGCTCAAATTTTTTACAATGCTGGATTTTATACGCAACCAGCACAAAATACAACAAGAGCTTTTTCTGATGTGAGAGATGATCATTGGGCTGTAGTTGCGATTGAAACAATGAGACAAGAGGGGATTGTTAACGGATACTCAGACGGCACGTTTAAGCCTAATCAACCAATGACAAGAGCCCAATTGGCTGCGATTATTCATCGTTTATATGAAAACAATGAAATAAATAAGTAACTTGAGTGAAGAGAAACGATGGTTCGTTTCTCTTCACTTTTTTAGTTGTTGAGTTCCATGAAGCTTCAGACAGTAAGTGGCTCAGTTTGGACAGGAAGCATAAATAATATCCATTGTTGCTAATCAAAAAGTGAAGAGGTGAATGCTATTTTTGTTATAATTAAAACTAGTTTGCTTTTTGTAGTTTATTTTATACTGAAAGGTTCGCTATTTATATGATGTTAGAGTTAGCAATTATCTTTTTGATTCTCCTATTTGGGAGTTTTATTCAAGGGGTTAGTGGCTTTGGTTTTGGGTTGATCGCCATGGGCTTCTTACCTTTAATGTTTACAGTGAAAGAAAGTACGCTTCTAGTTGTGTCGCTCGCCTTAGTACTGTCAGTGAGCATTGCTTTGCAATTGTTTAAGCATATCCAGTGGCGGTCAATACTTGTTATTTTGTCTGCTGCGCTAGTTGGGCGTGTCGGTGGATTTTTTGTTTTGCATAATTATGGAGACCTAGAAATTCTAAAGGTATTCCTCGGTGTGTTTTTACTTTGTGTGGTTATTTATTTGTTCCGAAGCAAACCGCCGAATCCGGATAAAAAAGTGAATGGAACATGGCTTCCGATCATTTTAGGATTAGGTGGAGGTCTAATCGGCGGAGTGTTTGCTGTCGGTGGGCCATTTTTTGTGTTTTATTTTCTTTTGCTTTTTCATAACAACAAATATGCATACAGCGCCAATCTTCAGGTGACATTTGTTATGACCGCGATTATGACAGTGACGCTGCACGGAGTAAGTGGTGACTTTTCGTTAGATTTTCTAGGGTATTTCTTAGTTGGGCTTGTTAGTGTCTTGGTCGGCTCACGTCTTGGTGTAGCTCTCTTTGCGAAGCTTTCTCAGCAAAATATTAAAAAGATCGCAGCTATTGTTGTCGCGATTGCAGCAGCTAACTTGATGGTGACAGCTCTTCTTTAGGGCTTTGGACAGTATAATGGTGAGTTTGGACAGCAAATAAAAGTGCGAGCGATTATGTAGTGCCGGGAAAGGGGAAACCACTAAAAAAGGAAAATCACCTATTTCAGTACCCTCGATTATGTAGCAATGACTCCGCACGTTGCTCGTCTGCTATGAGAAAACCACTCATAGCAGGCTATTTAAATTATTGCAACGGCTCCGTACATTGCTTAGAGGGCACTAAAAAAGGAAAATCACTTATTTCAGTACCCTCGGGAAAGGGCGATAGCTTATTTTTCCCAGCAGTTTTAATAAATAAAAGCACTACAATCGTCAAATGCTTATGATAGTAGTTATTTTGTTCAAAAGGAGATGTGTTCATGTCTGATGTAACAGAAAAACAAGAAAAACAAGAAAAACCCCCAGTCGAAGTACAAATTGACGACAGAGTTCAAGTAACAAAAGGGGAGTACAAAGGGGAAAAAGCAACAGTTATCAACATTTACAATAATACGATTGCGGTTAATTTTGATGACATAAAACAAAATGATGGCAGCAGCATGCGGACCGTTGTGAAGCATGATAGTTATAAAAAAATGGGTAACTAAATATCCCCTCTCTAACCAACCCCACTCAGCACATGGTATCTTCACATTCGCTCTTCTTTGATTTTTTCTCCGAGCATTTTTTGTACGGTCCTAAAGAAATAGATGGAGGGTTGTTTTGATGTGATTACATTTCTGTTGAAAGACGGTACTTTTAAATGCAGTGATGACTATGGATACGGCGTCATTGATCGAGAAACTTAATTTTAACGAGCGTTGAGCGATCAACGCTCGATCCCATAATGAAAATATTTAAAATATGGTTTACCTGCTTCAACAAATGAGCTTAGAATAATAGCTGGCACAAACGAAGCATCAATTGACTTATTAAACTCCTCTTAAATGTGCGAACTGTTCAATTCTTCCTGATTTCATCAGAATTTCCCCTTTAATACGACGTTTTAATTGTATATAAAGAAAGAAGAAAAGCGTTAGTTTATGGAAATTAATGATAATTTTAACTATTTTTTTGATAATGAAGAAATCCCATGTTACCAAATGTTTCACTTTGCTAGTTTCTACTGGAAGAAATATAATAAGAGAGTAAGATTCTCTGTATAACAGATATTCCATAGTAGTATAACTTTCTTGATATAATTTAAAAATAGCCAAAATATAAGAGGTTTCGATATGGAAAAAGAAACGATTATTTTTTTGCATGGGATTGTCGGAAATAAGAATGCGTTTAAAAAGGAAATAGAGATGTTGCAAGGTGACTATCGTTGTATTTCGTACGACCTATATGATGTGAAGGACTCTGAAGTGGACGGGCTACCTATATTAGATGTTTTCATTGAGCAGCTTTATCGTAAGTATATTCAAGGGAATGTCAAAAAGGCTCATTTATGCGCACTTAGCTTCGGGAGTATTATCGCTCAGGCTTTTTCAAAAAAGTATCCTGAATTGGTAACGAGTATGACGTTTGTAGGCGGATATTGTTGTAATGTACCTTCGCAATTCAGTGAAAATCTCATTCGAGTGTTAGAGGAAAAAGAGAAATATGACTATAAAATGTGGTTAAAACAATATGCGACTATGCTGAATCCGAATAGTTCATTTATACGTGAAGACTCGGAATCTATCTTTTTAAATTATGCTCTCCAAGTTCATCCTAAAGTATTGAATAAAGCGATACGATTGCAGCTTGATTTCGATTCAAAGTCAGTGTTACTTGGAACGGAAATCCCTGTATTGTGGGTGATGGGAGAATATGATGTGGTGTATAAAAGTACGCTTGTCAATTTAAAGCAGTATCTTCCTTATGTGAAATATGAAGAAATAAAATATGCTGGGCATGTAGCTCATGTTCACCAGCCTGATCAGTTTCTATCAATATTTGAATCTTTTCTACGATATGACAAAGAACATATGACTAAAGAAGTGTTTATTTCCGACCATGAATTTTTTGAGACAGCCATGTAAAATTGGTTTGGGTTTGTTTCTTTGCATTGGATTTCCTTTGTAGAGGGTTTTTAAAATAGCTTGTTTTAGGTAAAAGGAGGTGCAAGCTGTGTCTATTAAAAAGAAATTACCGTTAATTTTTACGTTATTGGTCTTATGTATTTTAATTGCTCATAGTTCATTACATTACATGCGTTCGAAAGATAAACTTATCGATTATAAGGAAAGAGAAATAGAATTAATTACTCAGGAAATATCATATCAGGTAGAAAACGCCAAGGGCGGCGCTTTGTATGTTGAAGATATTATGGGAAGAGAGTTACGAACGGCTTCAATCGCTATTAGAAACTCCTTGCCTGCCAACTACGAAGATGTCACAAATGAACAGTTAATTGAGTTGGCCGAAGAACTGATGATATCTCATATTACCTTATTTGCTGAAACAGAGGATGACATCATTGGCGTAAAATCGTCTGATCCTGATCAGATTGGGCTGTCAACAAATCAATGGCTGTTTTGGTATGATGCCTTCAAGCAGCTATTCGCATTAGAGCCTGTAACAGTGGAGGAGGGGTTAGCTCTTCCTGAATATTGGACAGGTCCTATTGAAATAGCTACAAGTAATCCTGATCATACGGATAAGTGGGGATATTACTATGATGGATCTACGGATTATATTATTAATCCGTACAATCGTGATAACGAGGTACTTGAGTATGAGAAGCGGTTTGGCCCTGGGAACATCATTGAACGTTTTACAGATAAACTGGAAGGTGTCCTTGAGCTAACTGTAATTAATCCGGAGAGCTTTGGGAAAGAGATGGAAGAGCTTTATCTTGATTGGAATAACTTTATCCGGATTGCGGACCAACCGATTTGGTATGGGACATATGAATATGGCAATCAGGACGTCGATGTAGAGTTCGTTCAAGTAGCTGTAGAAACAGGCGAATCACAGAATTATATAGATGAGATCAATGGAAAATTGGTTTCAAAAACATTTGTTCCAATTGACCTGGATACACAGGATCCTTATGTCATTGTATTATCGTATGACTATAGCTTAATTGAGAACGAGTTAAGAAATGAATTATGGCAACACCTCCTTTTATCAATTCCATTTGTTTTTGGTGTGTTCCTTACAAGTTTCATATTCTCGCGTTCGATTACGAAACCGATTGGATACATTGTTGAAGAGGTAAATGAGATTGCTGGAGGAAATTTTGGGAGAAATATCGAGTTAAAAAGAAAAGATGAGCTTGGTCATCTTGCGCAAAATGTTAGTGCGTTATCCAATTCTCTGCAGTGTTATGTGAACGATTTAAAAGAGAGCCAGGAAGTGATTAAATTCCAAGCTTACCACGATCCGCTCACAGGTCTACTTAACAGAAGGTACTTCCAAGAAGAGTTAGAGCAAAGGCTAGAACAAGCCAAAGGAACTGGAGAAACAGTCGCTGTCTTGTTTATTGATATCGACCGCTTCAAAGATGTGAACGACACGTTAGGTCATGCCAAAGGAGACCAATTAATCCAATTGATTTCTAAACGAATCCAGAGTTGCCTGACTAAAGGAAATAGTGTTTTGACGAGACAAGGCGGAGATGAATTTGTTATTTTGTGCAGCAAGCTTGAAAAAGAAGAGGTTATGACGATTGCTGATACGATTGTAGAGAAGGTTAACCAACCTTTTTTCTTGGATGAAACTGAAGTCACAGTAAGTGCGAGCTGCGGCATAAGCCTGTATCCGGAACATACTGACAATATGGATACTCTGATAGTAAATGCGGACGGAGCGATGTATGTTGCCAAGAAAAAGGATGGTAATAAAGCGATACTTTATGACGAGAAAATCAGCATAGAGATAAACAAGAAACTACGTATTGAAGCGCGCTTAAGAAAAGCAATAAAAAATAAACAGATTGAAGTTTATTATCAGCCAAAAATCGATGCCAAAAAGGATAAAATGACGGGAGTAGAAGCGTTACTCAGATGGACAGATGAAGAGCTTGGATTTGTACCTCCAGACAAGTTTATTGCTGTTGCCGAGGAAACAGGACTCATTAATCCATTGTGGGAAATTGCCATGAAAAATGCTTGTTCCCAGGTCACAAAGTGGAATGAAGGTCGAGTCGAACCATTAAGTCTTGCGGTGAACTTCTCTGCGAAACAGTTCCAGGATCCGTGCTATTTAGTCAGACAAGTGAAAGAAATCCTTGCTGACTGCGGGTTAGCACCCGAACATTTTGAAATAGAAATTACAGAAAGCACCCTCCTTTTCAATTCGAAAGAAACGACTAGGGCGTTAAAGGGATTACAAGAATATGGAATTTCCATTTCAATTGACGATTTTGGAACAGGCTATTCTTCGTTAAGCTATTTAAAGACATTGCCGATTAATTGCCTGAAAATCGACCGCTCCTTTATTCAAGATATAAGGGAGGATCATAGTAATTCTGAAATAGCAGAAACGGTTATTCACCTCGCGCGTGGCTTACGCCTGCACGTTATCGCTGAAGGGGTAGAGGAAGAATATCAGAAAGAGTTTCTGATGAAGAATAACTGCTATCACATGCAAGGCTATATGTTTAGTAAACCGGTTTGTGCGGAGGAGTTGGAGAGGTTGTTGGGGTAGGTGGATGTTACGTAAAGTTTGTCGATTGACCGAGTGTTGTTGCACTCGGTTTGTTTTCGTTTAACAGTGGGCGTGTGTTGGCTTTTTATAATAAAATACCCATAGTAATTATTTGTAGTGAGATAATAACTATGTATTAATCAATTGTTGTTCTATCGATAGCTTACCTCATAAGTCTTGAATTATTCGAACATAACGGTGAAAACCCAAGAACTAACAGTGTAAAATCCCCCTTTTTAAGACAGTTTATAAAAAGGGGGGATGTAATATGAGAAAAATTACGATGTCAGTTGCTGCAGCCGCGATTTTGGTCAGTGGTCTTGCAGGCTGTGGAGTGGATAATCAAGCAACTGATATGGGAGCACAGCAACAACAAGGTATAGGTGCTGCAGATCGCCATAGTGCGTTTGGAGTTGATAGAAGAGGTCCAGGCGTAGGGGTTCGTAATGATTTGGGAGGTCGAGTCGACCATGATGGTGGTTTTTTTAGAGGTCAAGGTCGTGATCCCGGAGAAGTTGAAGTAGGTCAGGATCGTCCGAGAGGATTTGGGACAGACTTTGGCCAAGGTCGAGCTGGCGGATTTTTTGGATTAGAGGGAGATAGACAAGGAGAAAGAGGGACGGCTCAGGGTCAAACCAGAGGGGCTGGTCGTCAAAATGGACAGAATTTAAGGAGAGATCATGACCGAATTGGTGGACAAAATCAGGTCCAACGAAATGGTCTAACGATTCAAAGTTTACTTTCGCGTATTCAAGACATTGATGGCGTAAAAGAAGCACGTATGAGTGACAATGTGATTGAGATTACAGTGGATGATGATGCTGATAAAGAGGAAGTTAAGCGTAAAGCAGAGAAAATAGCTGAGGGGAAGACGCTTAGGCTGGCAAATTAGATATTGTGTTTCAGAAGTACTAAAAGATACTGGTAGACAAGTAGAAGGGCAGAGTTTTACCATTAAAAACCTTTCGGATGAAAGAAAACGCTATAGTTTTGTGGTTGAGTTGGATGGGAATCCAGAAGGTATTAAAGTAATGACTAGTAATAACCTAAATGTGAATGCGGGCAAAACGCAGCAAGCAGGTGAGATTGAGTATAAAGCTTATTTGGTTACTAAAAACTAGGTCACCACCCCAATTTTGTCAAAAGCCTCCTATTACAAAAAAAGTAATAAGAGGCTTTTTTTCTATTGGCATTTCTCTAGCTCATAACAACAGGAAACATCCCGACACTCCAACATATACATCTACAAGAATGGGGGGGATGGAGTGACAGTTATTTCAGTCATGAACTACAAAGGTGGAGTGGGGAAAACGACGCTCTCAGCGAATCTGGCTGCGGAGTTGGCCTTTCGTGGGAAGAAGGTATTGTTAATTGATTTAGATCCACAGACGAATTTGACCTTATCGTTTCTTAGTTTTGATGAGTGGCGGAATTATGATCGCAAAGGAAGGACGATTAAGCATTGGTATGATCAGTTTTTGGATCAGGATATTGATTCAGCGCTTACGGAGCTGATTGTAACACCGAGTCGGGTGAATCTTCAGTTACAGGCTTATGATTCAGGGGGAAGATTGGATTTAATATGTTCGCATTTGGAGTTAATAAATGTCGATATGGAGCTTTCGAGTAGGCTTGGTGGGAATACGGATCGAACGATTAGAAGCAATTATTTGCGGGTGATGTCGCGGCTTAAGACGAAATTAGATGAAATCAAAGGTGAATATGATGCAGTGATTATCGACTGCCCGCCTAACTTTAATCTTGTGACACAAAACGCGATGGTGGCGAGTGACTTTTACATCGTACCAGCAAAGGCTGATTATTTATCGACGCTTGGGATTGATACTCTTTCCAAGCATGTTACCGAGCTAACGAAAAAATACAATTTGTACACGAGTGAGATTGATCATTCGGACTGGCGAGCCATTTCTCCAAAGATGTTAGGGATTGTGTTTACGATGGTCTCGTATTACGGGCAGAAACCGATTGCTGTTCAACAGGAGTATATTACTCAAGTCAAACGAGAATATCACTGTCTCACTCATTTTCTACGTGAGGGTCAAACTTTGTTTGCGGGTGCTCCTGGATTTGGTATTCCTGTTGTCCTGAAACAAGGAAGCAGTCATCAAAACATTCGGACAGAACTCGTGGAGCTTGTTAGTGAAATGATGAAACTAGCCGCGATCAAGTAGTAGGAGGAAGCAAATGTCAAAGAAAGAAGTGGAGCAGGCATTGAAGCTTGTATTAAAATTTGTTGAACAACTGACGAATGAACAATATGAAAAGCTAGTAAATAATGAAGCAAGTATCTGCTATGTTGAGGAGCACCGTAAAGGTAATAGTGATGTCGAATTTGAAAAACTGAAAGTAAGGATGATAGAGGAACAAGATGTCGAGAAAGTATTGAGAAGAAAAACGAAAAAGGAGATAGTAGAGTTTTGTCATTATTACAACATCCCAACGGTGACGAAGGACACGAAGACCCTTTTATACGAAAAAATAAGTGAGAATTTTCAAATTGGAGCTGGTGCTTTCGAAGTCGAGGAAAAAGATACGATAGCGGATATAGGGAAGGATCTTCAGAAGATTGAGGATGTCGAACAAGCGTTAGATTTTTTAAGGAAAGAAGAAAGTCTCCATACGAAGTCCAACGTTATCAAGCTTGCTAAATCTTTGGATGTGTTTGTGAATCAGAAGCAGAGCAAGCAGGGCATTTTAAATAGAATTGTTGATTCGGTGGTAGGAGCGAAGGTTAGGGCAAGGGTGATTCGTGGTAGAATGCCTTGAAGAAGGAGAAGCACAATACCATAAAAGGGAAGTACTGATTAGGTGCTTCTCCTTTTATGGTGTTATAAGCTAGTTTACTTTAATAAGTTATAGGACTAATTCCCTAAAGAATGTTGAAATCTATAGATGATTATGTAAAAATTGTGTTATTATTGTAAATTTAATTACATAAAGATGAAACTTAAGTAAATTTTGTTAGGAGGATATATCCTTTGTACGTATTATCACTTGTAGATTGCCATGTGAACAGCAAGGAACAAGTAGGTTCTAAAGCTATGAACCTATCAATCATGAAAAAGGCATTCCCATCGATTCCAGATGGTTTCGTTGTGACATCAGAAAGTTTCGGAACGTATCTTAAGCAAAATCAAATTGATCTTGAACAGAAAGAAACGATTCTAGAGTCCATTTTGTGCGGGGTGTTTCCCGAAGAAGTAGAAAAGGAGATAACGTGTGCCTACGATTCGCTTGTTGGAACATATGATGCGGTTGCGGTTCGTTCTTCTTCGGCAATGGAGGATTTGCAGGGAGCATCGTTTGCCGGACAGTATGAGACGATACTAAATGTTACAACGAAGCAGGATCTGTTTAACAGCATAAAACGATGCTGGGCTTCTTATTTTTCAAGCGATGTCCAAAATTACGCGAGTAACCATGACATTGCGCTTGAGGATCTTCGTATGGGAGTCTTTGTACAAGGGATGGTTGATGCAGAAGTATCTGGTGTAATCTTTAGTGCTAATCCGGTTACAGGGAATGCGGGAGAAGTGCTGATTAATGCAAGCTATGGCTTAGGAGAGGCGATTGTAGATGGCAGTGTAACGCCTGATATGTATATTGTAGGGAAAGAGACAAACCAGGTGACTAGAGAGTTAGGCGATAAGGAGGTCCAAGTAGTTCGAACTGAGAAAGGGAATGAAACAGTTGACGTTCCTTCAGAATTACAGGGAGTGTTTTGTTTAGAGGGAGAAGAAGTATGGGAGCTCACGGAGCTTACAGTTGATATAGAAAACTACTTCAACCACCCGGTAGATATTGAGTTTGCGATAAGCAAGAAAGATATTTTTATATTACAAGCAAGGCCGATTACGACGTTGAAAGGGGAACATTTAGCATGAGCAGCGAATTGCAGAGCGTAGATTTCAAAGACTTTAAGAAAGAGTTATTTTTAGCAGAGGAAGACAAACATGTTTTTTGGGAAATTGATGGGGCACATTTTCAAAAGCCATTAACACCGCTATTTTCCTCGTATATGGTTCCAGCTTTAAGTGCAGGTACATTGGAAGCATTTGAAAAGTTGAAACTACCGGTGAAGCAGTTTCATGCAAAGATTGCCAACGGCTATTTCTATCAAACGGTACCTATGCACGATGATCCAGAAGCAAGAGTCAATGAGCATAAAGCAGCGATGCAGTCAGTGTTTCCAAGAGCAACAGAGATTTTAAATGAGTACGTAGCAGAAACGATTTTGCCGTTTTATAGCAAATTAGATGAGTATAAAAGTTTGGATCTTTCTTTAGAAGAAGCAAAGAAGGCTGTATTAGAGCTGTATGAAATGTACAGAAAGATTTGGTCGATTCATTTTGAAGTAGTCATGCCAAGATTGTCTTTAGGCGTCGCTCTTGAAGAGGTGTACGGGGCTCTTTTACAAACAGAAAATACAACAGAAGTGTATGATTTATTACTAGGTGTAATGAATAAGTCGTTAGAGACAGATCGTGAGTTGTGGAAGCTGTCGCTAGTCGTAAAAGGCTCGAGTGTGCTGTCAAAAGTGTTCCAAGACACAGATGTAGAGCAACTGCATGCAGCACTGCAAGATGTAGAGGAAGGCCGTGCATTCCTTGCAGCGTTGGAAACCTTCCTCAAGGAGTATGGGTACCGCACTGCAGTGAGTCATGAGTTTGCGGAGGAAACTTGGGTTGAGAATCCATACCATGCCTTGAAAGTGATCAAAAACTATTTAGAGAAAGACTTTGATTTTGAAGCAGAGTTTCAAGAGGTGATTGAAAAGAGGGAAAAGAAAGTAGAAGAAACACTTGCTCGTATGCCTGAAGGAGAACTAAAAGAGACATTCAAAGCTCTTCACGCGATGGCATTGAATGTGTGGGGACTAGATGAGGATCATCACTTCTATATCGATGCGATGCTTCCGGCAAAAGCAAGACCGTTTCTCCTAATAGTAGGGCAGACGTTAGTCAATCATTCGGTGATTGATCATAAAGAAGATGTTTTCTTTCTATATTTAGATGATTTAGTCGAGTTGCTGAAAAATCCAACTTCAGCTACTGCGTTAATTGAAGAGAGAAAAGAAATGCATCGTCAAAATGAATCGATGACTCCGCCTCCATTTTTTGGTCCGCAGCCAGAAGGTCCTGTTGATCCGATCGTTGAGCGTGTATTTGGAACAAAAATGGCTGATTTAGATGAAGCGACGAAGAAATTCACCGGTTACTCGGGTTCGCAAGGGACACATACAGGTACGGTAAGAGTCGTACGTGACCAAAGTGAGTTCGACAAAGTGAAAAAGGGCGACATTCTTGTTTGTAAAACAACGACCCCTCCTTGGACGGTTCTGTTTAATTTGGCTGGTGCGATTGTGACAGATGTAGGTGGGATTTTATCGCATGCGGCAACCGTTGCAAGAGAATATGAGGTGCCTTGTGTCATCGGTACAAAAATTGCAACGGCTACACTAAAAGATGGAGATGTTGTCACGGTTGATGGAACAAAAGGAGAAGTCATTATCCGTGAACAAAACTAATTATCAGCTCATACTGCTAGGGATATTAACAGGAACCTTTTTGGTTCCTGTTAATTCTACCATGATCGCGGTGGGGCTTCCGGTGATTGCGGGTGACATTCAAGTATCGATTCCGCAAATCACGTGGGTCGTAACGATCTATTTAATCATCATGGCTGTTGCACAGCCCATTGCAGGCAAGTTAGGTGACATGTATGGAAACAAAAAAGTCATGACGATTGGATTTCTTTTGTTTTTGGTTTCTTCTATAGCTTGTGCGTTCTCTTATAATATCCTTTCGCTGATTATCTTTCGCTCGTTGCAAGCACTTGGGGGCGCGCTCGCTACTCCTAATGCAACAGCGATTATTCGATATGTGATGCCAAAAGAGAAGCTAAGCAATGTCTTTGGGATCTTTGGTCTTTCAATGGGACTCGGGGCAGCGATTGGTCCGTTAGTTGGTGCGGGATTGATTGGATGGATAGGCTGGCAAGCGATTTTTTGGGTGAATGTTCCGTTTTTGCTTTTTTCCCTAATTCTAACTTGGACTTTAGTGCCATCTGTTAATGTTGAAACAAAGCAGGCCCTAGACGTTCTTGGTTCGTTGTACTTAGGTGTGATGCTCACACTGATTACTTTATTTGTCACAAACCCTGAATTTGTAAGCGTTTGGACGATTCTGTTATTACTAGTTAGTATCGCGTTATTTATTTTCCAGGAAAGAAGGGTGAAATCGCCAGTAATTGAGTTTGCCTTATTTAAAAACATTGGTTTTTCAAGCTCTAATGTTTCTATTTTTATCAATAACTTTGTTATGTATAGTACGGTTCTTTTTGTCCCGATTATTTTAGTGATGTATGATTATCCGATTGGGTCAGTCGGTTTGCTATTGTTTGCCTTTTCGCTAGCTATGTCGCTTTCATCTTTGTTTGGCGGGAAACTAGCTAATCGTTATGGGAAGGAAAGGGTCATTGCACTCTCGTTTTTCCTGCTTTGTATGAGTGTGTTGTTGTATTTTGGATTTGGAGAGCAGGCCTCTTCTCTTTATATGACGCTCGTGCTCATTCTAGGCGGCACTTCAGCTGGGATGGGTGTTGCATCGATGCAAGCTGCCAATCTAGAGTCGGTACCTAAGGAAAAGTCAGGAGCGGCATCTGGTATCTATTCAACATTTAGATATATGGGAGGTATGATGGCTTCTGCGAGTGTAAGCTTGTTAGCGGGAACGAGTCTTTTATATGTGCTGCTGCTTGTCTTCTCAGTTGTGGGTCTGGTTATGTCTGGTATACTGACAGTGCGAAGTCGTAGTAAGGGAGAGAGTTCCGTTGCAGAGGGAGCCTGATTTATAAGGGTTCTAAGTACAAATTTCCTAAAGGTTGTTGCAATAATATTTCCTCGTAGTGAAATGGAGCGGAAGTCACTCGACTCCTGCGGGATGAAGAGGAAGGCCACTGAAAAAGGTACGGTTTTGACTTTTTTCAGTGGCCTTTAAGCAATGAGCGGAACCGTTGCTTTGTCTTAAAGCCTGCTATGAGTGGGTTTCTCATAGCAGGCGCGCAACGTGTGGAGCCATTGCTACTTCCTCGAATCCGCTAAAAAGGACTTTTTCAGTGGCTTCGCAGCCGAGGAGGCTCGGCACCTCCTTGCGGGTGCGAGTGACTGGAGCGCAATGGAACGAACATATGGAGGACACCGAAGCCATAAAAACAACAAAGTATTGCGAAAACAGCCTTTCTAAAAGAAGTATTCTAAATATAGATTTACTGGGACATTATCTGACAAGTTTGCTTACAGCTCTTTGGATGCTTGGTATGATTAACTCAAGTTAAAGAGATGAACAAACAGGAGGTAATAATGATGATGACAAGCACAGAACTTAGAAACCCTGGATTCCTAACGATGATGGCTCTTACTTTTAAGGTATTTTTTAATAAATAAATAATAAATATGAAGCTGAGCTCCTAGTTTGGGGGCTCAGTTTTTTTTACGCAGATTTGTTGCTGTATGAACCTTTCACACCCTCGAATAGAGCATTCAAGAGTATACCCAGTTATTTGGGAGGAAAACAAAAGGTTGACAACATGACCTACTCTGATCCGATTCAGTCCATGAATAAACGATAATTTCATAATTTACACAATTTGCCTAATGACGAAATTGTGTATAAAGTTAGAAAAGTCAAAGATTAATTTAGTTTACCTAAATATTGAATGTTGAACTAAAAGGGGGAAGCAAGATGAAGGGAACACACGGTCAAAAGAGAAAACACGTGTCAATGAAAAGTACATTAATGGCGTTGTTCACGGCCGCATTGTTAATGATGCTTGCAGCTTGTGGAACAGCTGAAGAAACGCAAGATGAGGAGCAAGCAGGTAGTGAAGCTGGGGAGGAAACGACGGAACAAGAAGCAACGGAGCCAGCAGAAAAAGAAGAAATTAAAGTGGCTGTCGTACAAGACTACCCGCCATTTGAATATATTGTTGATGGGGATTTAACAGGATTTGATATTGACATTGTTGAGGCCATTGCTGAGCTGCAAGGGTTAGAAGTTAGCTGGGAGATTATGCGATTTGATGGAATTATTCCAGCGTTACAAGCGAATCAAGTAGATGCGGCGGTTTCGGCAATTACAATTCGTGAAGATCGTGCGGAGGTTGTTGATTTTACACAACCATATTTTGAATCTGGTCTATCACTTGTTGTTCCAGTAGATAGTGAGATTGAGAGCGTTGAAGATTTAGAGGGAGCACAGCTTGTTGCAAAACAAGGAACATCAGGTCTTGAAAAAGCGAGAGAGTTTGCTGAAGAGTATAACGGAAATGAAGTACAGGTTCTTCAAGAAGATGCAACGATGTACATGGAAATTATATCTGGAAACGCAGATGCGATGATCAATGATTATCCAAGTGTAGCGTACAAAATTGCCTTAGATGGTGACGATTCTGACGTTCGTATTGTTGGGGATCGCTTAACGGGAGAAGATTACGGAATTGCCGTTTCTAAAGGAGCAGAAGGCTTGCTTGAGTTGATGGATGAGGGCTTAGCGGAAATTATGGAAAACGGCACATATGATGAAATTTATGATCGTTATTTTGCAGAGTAAAAGAGTTAAAAAGGTGTGGCTGAATACAGTCTCACCTTTTTTCACAAAGAGAGGGTGTTGAACAATCGGAACGTTAGAGATCATGATCGATGCCTTACCAGTGCTATTAAAAGGGTTGTGGTGGACTGTTGTTATTACCGTTATTTCTCTTTTAATTGCACTCGTAATCGGTTTAGTTTTAGGGTTATGCAGCATCTCAAGAAACAAACTGCTAAAAGCTATTGCAACGATCTATGTAGACATTATTAGAGGAACACCGATTTTGGTACAAATTTTGTTTATTTATTTTGGTTTGCCAGCAGGGACAGGAATTACGATGTCGGCGTTAACGGCCGGGATTATTGCGATTAGTATTAATGCCGGGGCTTACTTAGTCGAGATTTTCCGTGCAGGAATCAACTCGATTGATAAAGGGCAAATGGAAGCTGGACGTACGCTTGGTTTTTCATACGGGGAAACGATGCGGTTAATCATTTTGCCCCAGGCTGTCCGTCGGATGATTCCGGCATTTGTGAATCAGTTTATTGTTAGTATTAAAGACACGTCGCTTCTTTCTGTAATCGGGATTGCAGAATTGACGATGTCTGGTCAGTCGATCTATGCGATGAACTTCCGGGCATTTGAAATTTTAGCGTTAGTCGGTATTTTGTATTTTGTTTTAATTTACGCACTGACGTTATTTTCTCGTTGGCTTGAAAGGAGACTTGATGTCACATGATAAAAATAGAGAATTTACGTAAGTCTTTTGGGGACTTAGAAGTACTTAAAGATATTAATGCAGAAGTGAAGGAACGTGAAGTGGTCTGTGTCATTGGTCCATCAGGTTCTGGGAAAAGTACGTTTCTACGCTGTATTAATCGATTGGAAGAGCCTACGGGCGGATCGGTTTACATTGAAGGAACAGATATAACTGACCCAAAAAATAACATTAACAAAATGCGCCAAAGGCTCGGAATGGTGTTTCAGCAGTTTAACCTTTTCCCGCATATGACGGTGTTGGAGAATGTGACGGTTGCTCCGAAGCGCCTGAAAGGGAAAACAAAGGCGGAAGTGGAGCAGCTTGGGAAAGAGCTGCTTGAAAAGGTTGGTTTATCAGATAAAGCAGGTGTATACCCAGATAATTTATCTGGGGGACAGAAGCAGCGTGCAGCGATTGCGAGAGCGCTTGCGATGGAGCCCAATATTATGCTGTTTGACGAGCCTACCTCGGCATTAGACCCAGAGATGGTCGGCGATGTGTTAGCGGTCATGAAGGATCTTGCTAAAGAAGGAATGACGATGATGATCGTGACCCATGAGATGGGGTTTGCTAGAGAAGTCGCGGACCGTGTGATCTTTATGGATGGCGGGTATATTGTCGAAGAAGGGAAACCTGAAGACTTGTTTGGAAATCCTCAGCATGAGAGAACGCAGGCGTTTTTGTCGAAGGTGTTGTAGAATTTGAGAGAAGCTCTGTAGACTGGTGTCTGCAGAGCTTTTTGTGTTGCTTTTTTAGGAGATTTATTAATTCCCACAACATTTTTTATACTTCTTTTTACTCCCACATGGACATGGATCGTTTCGGCCGACCTTTTGTTTCGTTTTCATGTCATAGACTTTGCTCCGGTCAGAAGGTAATGGTCGTAAGAATTTCTTCTCTGTTTGAAAGACTTCATGCGGAGTATGGCCTTTTAAAATCCACTGCCTTGTGTTATTCATAAAATCCATTAGTTGATCCATTGCTGCTTGTACGTCTTTGATACTGTCGAATTCGATATAATCTTGCAACATATCAAGAAGTTCAGATGGTTGTTGTCCCGTTTGAATCGCTCCTTGGAACTCTTCTACAATATCATCAGCTTCTTGCTGGTTTATATTAGTATGTTTTAGTAGATATTGAGCGAATTTACGATAGTTAGCGTTTCGTTCTGTATAATATGGCGTCCCTGATTCTAGCAGTTTTTCTTTAGAGAATGGATAATATTCCAGATTGCTTCGCATCTTTTGTTCGGTTAGTACTTCTTCTGGATGTAAGACCTCAACATGTGAGAAGTAATCTACGTGAGGCTCTATTTCATCATAGTATAAAAGAGAATCGTAAATCACATTGAAAAATTCAAGTAAATCGATGTCGGTTTTTGTGTATTGTTCAACCATTTTTAGCAATGTGTCTACCGGCAGCACTCCATAGAAGTAAAGCATTCCGTACGTAAGTTTGATCCACTCTGTATTTCGTTTTATTGTGGCCATTGCGTTCTTGTCTTTTTCTAAGGAAGTGAGTTGTTTGACCATATCTGTTGGCATTGCTAAAACCTTTTCGCCGTTATAAGTTCCCGTCAGGATAAATCCAGTCGTCCGAAAATAATCGATTTGTTCCAACTCGAGCCAAGGGGCTTTGATCACTCCACCTTTTTGAATGAGTTTTTTCAAAATGCTGTAGCGCTCTGTATCCCATGTTAAGAAAAGATTCTCAAATAAAGATGGGATCTTTTCGTGAAATAACGCAACTAATTCTGTTTTATTCAAGCTGCTTGCGTTTTTAATAGAGTAAAGTTTGCGGATGTCATTTAATTCATCTTTAGTCAGCAATTTTAAGCTTTCATTAAGTGTAGAAGGAATAGAAAGGTTGCTCCAATATTTTCTATTAATTCGTTGGTTTGTCATTTTTATTTGTTTGTCGAGCTCATCATAATGATGTTGCTTTTGATTGTCCATATGTATCACCTCTAGATCGGTGCGTTGGTTTCCGATTTCGTTTTGCGAGCTTGTCCTGATTATATAGGATTTATTGGTGGTTTGTATAGGTTGAGGGGGAGATAAGTTTTTTTAAAAAAAAGGAGGGGGCAGATCTAAAAAGTTCGATCATCTTCTCTCCACGATAGCTGCTTAAGCTAGATCAACCTCTCATCACTTGAATGAGAGGTTAATTTGTTTTGGGGAGCTTATTGCTCAGTTAACTCGTTTACCGAAACACTTTGTTTGCTGTTTGGATTATCTAGTGGATGAACTGTAGCTTGTCCACTACCTTGATCTACATGCTCAATGTAAACAGCTTGTCCGTTATACATCACGTTTTTCATTTCTGTTGATGAGCAGATTTGTTGTGCGCGCTGTGCGTCCATAATGGCTGTACCTCCTTTGGATTTTAACATTTATACTATTTGTCTTCTGCCCGGAAGATATACAGAATTTGTGGAAATGATTTCTTCTTTTTGCTGGAAGCTAGTATGAGGAGCGGATATGTCGGTTGGACAGAAAGTAGATCTAGAAAAAATGCTAATAGGTGTTAATGAAAAATGAGATTTGTAAAATAAAGGGCTTTTTTTATGACTTTAAGTCACTACAACAGGACTTTCTTCCTGCATACAATAAACATATACTATTTGAAAAATCGAAAATAAGAGTGATGCATAATGGCATTTTCAAAAATGGAATTGAACCAGTATTTTTGGGAGAGAAGTAAGAAGGAGTTAGCAAATTATTTAATTCTTGCTAAAAAGGATAACCATTTTTTTGATAATACGGATCAGGTACAAAACGTGTATGATTCTCTTCAGAAAATAAAAGATAGCGCCTACTTACTTCATGAAAAAGATATTCATTTACTTGTCGTTTATTTATTAAAACAGTTTAAAAAGAAGAGAGTATTTGTAACCGTACCGCAAGAAAAAAAAGCAATAATCTTGTTTGGGTTAAAAACATTATTGAAACTCCTTCTAAAGTATACAGACGATCTTTATGAAAAAAAAGAGTCTGAACAGAACGCTATCATTCTTGTTTATGATCATGACGAACTGTTTGTTCAATGGTTACAGGATGAGTTCGTTCATTCGCCATTTCATATTCTTTTAGTGAAACCCGGTGATATTGTCCCACTTATGTTACAAAAAGCTCCACAAGCGGTTTGTATAAATTTGTCGGAACCATCATTTCTCAAATCTATTCGACAGTATGAGCAATTGTCACATATCCCTTTGATCGGATTCTGTTCAAAAGTAAATGAAGAGCATCTACGGATGGGGGTTGATCATGTCATACAGAAGCCTTTTTCAGCCCAGTTACTAGCTTCATATTTAGTAAACAGTATCCGAAATAACAGGAGTTTAGCGCGCTCCACTTATAGCATCCAACAAATTGAAATGTCACAGATTATAGAAAAAGAGTGGCAGAGGTATAAGGACTCTCACGCTCCATTTACATTAATACACATCCGATTACAAGTAGCCCAATCGCCTCACGAACTACGAGTAGAAGAAATCTCTATGTATATGCAGCAGCTTTATCATCAAATATCGAAAAAGATGAAAAGTTACGCAGAGATAAGAGGGTGGGATCAACAGTCTATTATGGTGATGCTGCCGATGTCAACGATTGAGAACACACCTACCTTTATTGAAAAGGTCGAGACGTTGCTTACAGAAATGCAAGATGAGTTAAATCTATCGTCTCTAGTAAGAATTCGAGTAATTGAGAGTGAACATACGTATAGCGGTTATAAAAATATGGTGAAGCGATTAGAAACGGCTGTTGTTCACAGCAAAAGAACGGTCTACTATTTTTCTCGCTTTATAAAGCCTTGTGTAAGTGAAACGATAAAGAAGCCGAAAGTACTAATTGTAGATACGGACCCCATTTCACCAACGATCTTACGTAGTCATTTTCAGGCAAAAGATTGGGAAGTGAGAATTTGTTTAGATGTTGAAAAGGTTTGGGAGGAAGCTATGGAATTTTCTCCGAACATCGTTATAAGTGAAACGAAAATGGATGGGCTGGATGGTTTGACGTTTTGTAAAGAGATTCTTCAAATGCCTCAATTTGCAAACGTTATCTTTGTTTTCTTGAGCGTTCAGCGCTTAAGCCAAACGATTATTCGAGGGCTCGAGGCGGGTGCTGATGATTATATTTTCAAGCCATATGACGTAGAGGAAGTGGAGGCACGATTACTTAAAAGTTGGAAGAAGATTGCGAAGAAAGGGGAAGGATAATGCTATTTTTTTCTCTGCTCATTGTCTTTTCATGTATCGTTTTTCTGTTATTGGTGATGCTGCTCGTTTCCCTTATTATCCGAAAAGCAATCTTTAATCATCAAACGAAAAAAAAGGAACAGTATTATGAATGGATGTATCCAAAGCTAAGTGCTTATATATGTACAGGAAACAAGGCTTTTACTCGTGGACTGTATCCTAAAGAAAAATGGAAGCGTAAGGTAATCCTTAATATTTTAGCGAAAGTGATTTCAACTATTAACCGACCTCAAGAAATTCAGCGTATCCAAGAATGGTGTAAAATAAACGGAATCACGAACCAATTGAGGAAGGGAATGGAAGACAAGCGTTGGTGGGTTGCTGCAGAAGCGATTCGACTTGCTGGAAAACTGCAATTGGTGGAATTATCTCCATCTATCGCTAAGAAATTGAGCTCAAAAAGGGATGATATTTGGCTCGATTCAGTTCGGACGCTTAGCTTGATGGATCAAAATAAGGATACGATTCGTTTTCTCGCCGAATCCGGTCATAAGGTGAAAGCCGCTACGTTGTTTCAAACAGTTGAGATTTTAGCAGCTGGGAACGAACAGGATATGGAGATGATGCTGTCATCTGTTCAGCGCTGTATTCCACCGGTGCAGCTTGTGTTTATAAAGGTGTTTGAGTTAAGACGGCTCGTGCGGGCGCTCCCATTTCTTGAGGAGTCGTTAGCTTCACATATTGATGCAGAAATGCGCCTGCAGTCGTTAAGAGCGATTGCTTCGATCAGAGTAACTTCGATGCCGGATCAGATTATTACTTTTTTAACTTCTCCGTCTTGGATGGAACGCTTGAGAGCGTTGGAAGTTATTCAAGCTTGTCATATCAAAAGTGCTTTGCCGTTATTTGAACAGTTGTTAGCTGATGAGAATTGGTGGGTTCGGCTGCGCTCGGCGGAAGCTTTATTCGACTTTGGAGTGAGCGGGAGGAAAAAGCTCGCGTGGTACAGCCAATTTCATACAGATTTATATGCTTGTGATATGGCGAAAAAAGTTTTATATGAGAAGGGAAAAAAGAAGGAAAAGATGATTATATGACGTTCTTTTACCAGCTTTTTTACTTGTTTAATATGTTCATTTTTCTTTATGTTTTGTTTGTTGCTTTGTTGTACTTATTCCTGCTGATTTTATCTTTGATTCACATTCGAAAGCATATGAAAAGCTTGTATAACCAAAAATATGAAGAACTAAGTGTGTCGCCTCTTACCCCGCCTGTATCGGTTATTGTGCCAGCTTATAACGAAGAAATTACGATTGAAAATAGCATTCTCTCTTTTTTAAATCTTAACTATCCAGAACATGAAGTGATTGTCATTAATGATGGCAGTCAGGACCGGACGTTAGATGTCTTACTAGAACGTTTCAATTTGTTTCAGATTCCAAAAGCGATCAGTCAAAAAGTTCCTACGCAATCTATTCAAGCTGTGTACCGTTCAGTTCAATATCCTAATTTGATGGTGATCGACAAAGAGAACGGGGGGAAGTCGGATGCGTTGAATGCGGGTATTAATGCGTCTAGTTGTCCTTATTTTTGTACAGTTGATGCAGACTCAATCTTAGAGCACGACGCATTACTGCGGACGATGGGGCAAGTTGTTGAAGGAGACAATGTGATTGCTTGCGGAGGCATCATTCGGATTGCCAATGGCTGCCGCATCCGTAACGGGAGGGTCGAGAAAGTAAGTTTGCCTAGAAATGTTGTGGCTTTGCATCAGGTGATTGAATACTTGCGATCTTTTTTAACGGGACGAATCGGCTTTTCTAAAATTAATGGGTTGCTAATTATTTCTGGAGCCTTTGGGATCTTTCGGAAAAAAGATGTTATTGAAGTTGGGGGCTACTCTACAAAGACGGTTGGAGAAGACATGGAGTTGGTCATCCGTTTACAAAAGAATTTGTATCGAAAAAAGGAGAAAGCAAAGGTACTCTTTGTGCCCGATCCGGTTTGTTGGACGGAGGCACCTGAAAGTTTGAGAGTTTTGTATAGGCAGCGGTCGCGGTGGCATATCGGATTGCTGGAATGTCTTCTGCTTCATAAAGAGACAATATGCAACCCGAAATACAAAAATATGGGACTCATATCGATGCCATATTTCCTCTTTGTCGAATTGTTAGGACCTACTCTTGAGTTAATCGGTCTCATTCTCGTTCCTATCGGCTTATACTTAGGGATTATTAATGTTCCTTTTGCAATAGTCTATGTGATTGCGACGATTCTATTTGGTATTTTCTTATCGCTAGGAGCTATTTTATTAGAAGAAATCAGCTTTCGAAAGTATTCGAGGGTTCGAGATTTAGTCAAATTAGCTTTTTTTTGTTTCGTTGAAGCACTTTGGTTTCGGCAGATTAATGCTTTTTGGAGAACGTGGGCGTTTATACGGTTTCTCAAAAACGATAAAGCGTGGGGCAATATGGAGAGGAAGGGGTTTCACTGAGGCCACTGAAAAAGGTGTGGTTTTTACCTTTTTCAATGGCCTTTAAGCAATGAGCGGAACCGTTGCTTTGTCTTAAAGCCTGCTATGAGTGGGTTTCTCATAGCAGGCGCGCGACGTGTAGAGCCATTGCTGCTTCCTCGAATCGGCTAAAAAGGACTTTTTCAGTGCCCTCGTTTCACTCTTCCTCTAAGTAACTAAAAAGGAGGCCGTTGTATGAGAATCATTATAAAAATAATGATTGCTTTGTCCATATTTGTAGTAATGGGTCTTCCTTGGATTGTATGGCATTTTCAAGAAGAGCGAGTTGTCAATGTGGCTATTGTTGATAAAACGGTTCCAGACTCGACGTATCGGGAGCATAAAGGATTAACATGGCTTCTGAATCATTTTAAGTATATAAAAAGCGAGGAATTTCCTAGAAGTGAGAATAGAAGATATGAACTGGAAAGCGATTATTTCGGCTTTTTTCCACTTGAAGAGGAGGAGTATGAAATTATTGAGCTGCCTTCTGCTCTTCCATCCGTCGATCTGGTCTATGTGGCAGATACGTATGGTGTTTACGAAGAGGAGTTTTATGGGGTAAATATGGAAGGGAACCGATCGGAGAAAATCTATGGTGGGATGACAATGGAAGAGTTGAATACGATTAAGAACGAACTCTTTCAAGGAAAAACGTTAATCATGGAATTTAATACGTTCGCATCGCCCACGGCGCCTAATGTCAGAGAGCAAGCCTATGATTTGTTAGGAATCAAGTGGACGGGGTGGATTGGTAGATATTTCGAAGATCTTTCAAGTGAGGAAGTGCCTGTGTGGGCCATTCAAAATTATGAAGAACAAGAACAATATCCATGGACTTTTCAAGGGGCAGGGATGGTTTTTGTCGATGAAAAAAATGACCGAGTTCTCGTCCTGGAGGAAGGTGGAGAGTTAGGGAGGCGAGCTTGTCAACTGACATTTACCGAGAAAGGGCAAGAACGTTTTGGTTTGAAGGGAGACTACTATTATAACTATTGGTTTGATATTAATGAAGCAATCAATGGAAGCGAAGTCCTAGCTACCTATCAGTTGGATGTGACGGAAAAAGGGCGGAAAAGGCTTGAGGAGTTTGGAATTCCGGTTACCTTCCCGGCAGTTGTTCAAAATTCTCAATCGAACTATCAAACGTACTATTTTGCAGGTGACTATGCAGATACGGATGACGTTCCTTTCTTCTACCAAGTCTATGGAGTAGATAAGCTGTTGCAGTGGTTTAGCTTAGACTCGAAAACGAGCTTAGCGCCATTTTTTTGGAAGGTGTATGTGCCGATGATGAAACAGATTTTAGAAGATGTGTATGAGCAAAAGCAGTCGTATGAAACGGTTAGTCATGACATTGATACTGACGGAAGTATCAAGCTGAATGCCCGGACACATGGGAAGAAGTTTCAAGTTAGGAGAGACGGAGGTTGGACAGATTTCACGATAAAGGGAGTGAATGTCGGTATTGCCTTACCTGGAAAATGGTTCACCGATTTACCGGATCGCGAAAGAATCTATTTGGAGTGGTTTGAGAAAATAGGCGAGATGAATTCGAACACCGTTCGTGTTTATACGTTAATGGATCCGTCTTTTTATCGTGCTCTTTATTTATACAATCAGCAAAACGAAGAGAATCCTTTATGGCTCATGCAGGAGATATGGCCATTTGAGTCGTTGATGGAAGAAGACTACCAATCTAGTGCTTATAAAGAAGAGTTTTTACAAGAGATTCGTTACGTCGTTGATGCCATTCACGGCAACGCGTCGATTGAAGAGCGGAGCGGAAGAGCCTATGGTGAATATCGCTTTGATGTTTCCCCTTATTTACTCGCTTATCTCGTGGGCAGAGAGTTTGAGGCAGAAGAAGTGATAACGATGAATAAGTATGATAATGGCTATGTGTTTAAAGGTGACTATCTTGGCGCTGAACAAGGAAGTCCTTTTGAAAACTGGTTAGCTTTTAATTGTGATTATTTAGTAGCGTATGAATCGGAGAACTATCAATGGCAGCATCCGGTTGGAATTGTCAGCTGGCCAACTCTCGATCCGTTGGAACATGATTCTGAGTGGAATGTGGAAGGTGACAAATCGTTACGATGGAATGACAGTGTATCGATCGATATTCGTCACTTTACGATGGAGCCTAAAATGAAAGCCGGTTTCTTTGGTGCGTACCATATTTATCCAAACTATCCTGATTTTATGAACAACGAGGAATCGTTTAACGATTATCATGATGACGAAGGGAGATTGCGTTACGGAGGCTATTTACAAGCATTTATGGAGACACACGGTGAGTATCCAGCTGTAGTCGCCGAATTTGGGTTAGCAACGGGGATGGGGAATGCTCATGTGAGCCCTGATGGCTATCACCACGGCAGTTTATCCGAAACGGAACAGGGAGAGGGCACGGTTCGGATGATGAAAGCAATTCTTAGAGAAGGGTATGCTGGAGGACTCATTTTTGAGTGGATCGATGAATGGGCAAAAAAGACATGGACGACTGAGTCATTTATGATTCCATATGAGAGACATGTGCTATGGCATAATGTGATTGACCCTGAGCAGAATTACGGGTTACTAGCCATTGAAGCGATCGAACCGGAAGAACCGGAATTAACGATTTACGACCATGACGATCAGTACATTCAAAAAATTAACGTCGCTCATAATGAGTCGTTTTTGTATTTGGATGTCGTCTTCGATCGACCTTTGGACTTGACCAACTATCAATTATTTATAGGTTTGGATACGTATGACCGGAAAAAAGGAGAGCGGCGTTATCATCCTGATCTCTCTGTGGAGGCCCCTTCAGGAATGGAGTTTTTAATTAGCATAAGAGAAAAAGGAGATGCACAGCTCCTAGCGATTCCAAGTTATAATAAAGGGGAGTTGACATTAGCTTCAACTCGAGCAACAGATGGCATTTTTACAGAAATTCGACCATTAATTAATGCTGCGGTCTATATGAAAAATGGGGAATGGACAGAGGCGATTTATGAAGATGCCAGCAAGCTTCGTTATGGTCCTTTTAAAGGGACATATTCTCACTGGTACAAACATGAAAACTCGTTATTAATTAGGATTCCTTGGGGACGAATTAATGTAACTGACCCCTCTAGTCGAATGGTGTTGCATGATCAAAGAACCTACACGTACTACCCCGAAAGAGACACGTTTCAGACGGTCCAAACGGATGGCTTTTTGATCACCGCTGTATTGCAGGAAAATCATGATGGGAAGATTGCTGACCTCTTCCCAGGTACGAATTTTATCGAACGCCCTCCTTTATATACGTGGCCAACGTGGGAGTTCCCTCAGTATGAAGTGCGTTTGAAGGACAGCTATTCGATTATTCAAGAATACTTCGGTACGATCCCATAAGATATGAAAAAGGTAGGGGGGAGGCAAATGAAACGAGCTGTTATGCTCATTTTCATGTTGTGTATGGCTTGTCTCATAGTGCTTCATACAAACATGTTTGCAAAAGCTGAATCAAGATTCGTCATAGATGATTCAAATCATGATCAAATTGTGTCGCTAGAAGGTGAATGGGAATTTTATTGGGGACAATTGCTCACTCCAGGTGTGGATCACTTTTTGGACTTGGAGCCAGATTTGGTTCAAGTCCCAGCATCCTGGAAAGACCAGGTGGCAATTGGAGAACCGATCCCAAAAGAGGGATATGCAACGTATCGTACTCAACTGGAAATTCCTGCAGAGGAAGTCGGAAAAAACAAAGCTTTGTATGTCAGGCATGTAGGAAGTGCTTATGATCTATGGATTGATGGCGACAAAAAAAGCAGCATCGGAGTAGTGGGAACAAATGGAGAAGAAGAAGTTCCAATGATGCGCCTGAAACTTGTTTTTTTTGAACCGAAACAAGAAACCATTGAAATCGTCGTTCAAGTTTCCAATCATTCGTTCCGTGAAGGAGGAATCTTTGGCGATGTTTTATATGGGAGTCCTGAAGCACTGATTCCAGCCATATTAAAGAATTTGGTCAAAGATCTATTTCTTATTGGTGGCCTATTTCTCATTGGTTTGTATCATCTAATAATTTTTGGTTTTTGGAAAAGAGAGCTTCCGATTTTAATGATCGGCCTCGGTGGAATAGCAGTTGCTGTAAGAATGTTATTGCTAAATGAATATCTTGTATTTTTGTTAGTTCCGGTGATAAGCTGGGAGTTCATGGTGAAATTGGAGTATCTCATAGAAGTAGGAGCTTTCTTGTGCCTTGTTCTTTTGATGAAGTTTATGTATCCAAAGGAAGTACAGAAAATGCCGCTAGCAATTGCCAGCCTTTTTGCTGGAGTGGTTAGCTTATACATTCTCTTTTCACCTACTCATTTGTTTACGGAGACGATGCTGATCCATGTGCTGATTATGGCTCTCATTCTGATTTATTTTGTTTTTTACGTTGGCATGTTAGCTGCAGTTAGAAAAAGAGAAGGGGCGATTGTTAATCTTATTGGGGTTTCGATTATTATGATGGCGGCCATCAATGATGCCCTCTATTGGACTCAACTAATTCAAACGATCAATCTCCTCGAGTTTAGCATTGTATTATTTATTTTATTTCAAGCAGTTATTATTTCTTATCGTTACTCGTTACTCTTTCATAAAAACAAGCAACTTACCAATGAGTTGATGACGATCAATCAAACACTTGAGAAAAGAGTTCAAGAACGAACACAAGAGTTAGAAGAAAAAAGAGATCAATTAGTGCAAAAGAGACAGATTCGAACGAAAATGTTAGCAAATATTGCCCATGATCTAGGGTCACCTATCGTGGGGGTCCAAACATACTTACAGCTGATGAAAGAAGGAAAAGTAAAGAGTACTGATCAGATTCTACATCAGCTATTAGCAAAAATGACTTATATGAAACGCCTTGTTACGGATCTATTCGAATTATCAAAGCTAGAGTCAAGAGAATTATCATTTCAGTATGAAACTATGAGTGTGAAAGCATTCGTACAAAAAGTTAGTGAAAAGTTTTCTTCCGACTTAAAGCGCCACAACATGGAACTAGAGATGGGAGAAATTGAAACAAAACTGGCTGGAGAAGAAACCTATATTCATATTGACTTATGGCGTATTTTCCAAGTTCTTCAAAATTA
The DNA here is from genome assembly GCF_056619925.1 of Halalkalibacter sp. HAAS-P013. Lineage (NCBI taxonomy): Bacteria > Bacillati > Bacillota > Bacilli > Caryophanales > Bacillaceae > Halalkalibacter > Halalkalibacter sp. HAAS-P013. The sequence continues at coordinate 175,780 of NZ_JBWQTU010000012.1, read as the reverse complement.
TATCGACAATGCGATCAAATTTAGCGGCCATAAAGCTTCGACAATCACGTTGAACTGTTACTCTCGTCAGAAAGAGGCTGTGATTTGCGTAGAAGTAGTGGATTACGGGATTGGTATTTCTGAGGAAGACTTGTCACAAGTGTTCCATCGTTTTTATAAAAAGCGAGAAGGAAACGGAGGAGGAAGCGGACTTGGATTGACCATCTCAAAAGAAATTATCGAGCAGCATAACGGCAAAGTCGGAGTCGTGAGTGAAAAAGAAAAGGGAAGTACCTTTTCTTTTACATTGCCGATTGTTCGTCCAGAGTAACTATTGTTGACGTTTTGATAAATATTCAATCGCTTCTCGGCGGTTTTTTACTTGGAGTTTGTCATAGATGTTGGTTAAGTAATTTTTGATCGTTCCTTCACTTACAAATAACTTTTGAGCAATTTCTCGGTTCGAGAGCCTTTTGAACAAAAGGCTCATTACTTCTTTCTCTCTATGGGTAAACAGATTACTAGATGAGATAAACGACGGAAGTAAGGTACTTTCGTCATTTGATTTCCCCTCTAATAAAAATTTCGACAACTTTTTCGCTGCATCAGGTGAAATTAGGTGCTGTCCGTCTGCAACATCTCGGATGGCTTTTATTAATTTCTCGAAGTCAATCCCTTTAAGCAAGTAGCCATTTGCCCCATAAGCGAGTCCTTCAATAACATAATCTTCTTCATTGAACGTTGTTAAAAGCAGGATCGGAACGTTTAAGTTTAATTTCCGTATTTTTTTTATGCATTCAATCCCACCCATGACAGGCATTTTTATATCGATGACGGCAATATCAGGCTGGAGTTTTTGGATTTTATGGATCGCGTCTAAGCCATTTTCGGCTGTACCAACAACTTGCATATCTTTCTCATCGTTAATGACGATTTCTATACCTGTACGAAAAAACTCATCATCATCGACGATCAAGACATTTAATATTTTCATCATGTAAAACCACCTTTTTTCAGAAAGTTCCGTCTACGTTTGTAGGTATATAGTAACATGTGAGTATACTATTATTCTATATAAATAATGTCGGAGTATTCTTTGTTTTTTTTGAAAGGGATGGTGGGTAGAATATAACATTTAAGCATCTAAAAAATTTCCTGTGGAAGAAACGTGAAAGAAAAATCAGGAACAAGAAAATGAATCGCGCAAGAACATAAAAATAAATTAATTTAATTAATTAATGGTAAAGCCGGAAATTCGGTCTATAATAGGTGTATACATTGTATATTTAAGTTTGAAAACTAGTTGACAGCGTTTGCATATGGGTATATTATGATTATAAATTAAATTAATTAACTAATTTGATTTGGTTCTTCAAATAAAGGGGGAATAGTAATGAAAAGGTTTTTAAGTGGAAAGTTATTGATCATTCTTTTATTAGTAGGGTTAGTTGCTTGTGGTAATGACGAGGGCTCAGGCACAGCTGGTGAAGATACTAAAAGTGCTGCAGGAGGAGAACAAATCACGTTATGGGTTCCTTTCTCTGGTCCGGATGGTCCGAAGATGCAGGAAATCGTTGACGCGTTTAACACATCTCAAGATGAGTTCTCTGTAAACTATCAAGTTGTTCCTCAATCTGAGTACTATACGACAGTTGATTTAACATTAAACGACAATCGCAATGTACCTGATTTAATGGTTATGCATGGTAATCAAATTCTTACTTATGTGGAAAATGACCTTTTGAAAAATTTAGATGATATTACTGGTGAAACAGTTAATCTAGAAGATTACAACGAGAATGCATTAGAAGGTGCGATGGTTGATGGAGAACTATACGGAATTCCGCTAGATATTCACCCGTTAATGTTCTATTGGAACAAAGATCTATTTGAAGCGGCAGGTCTAGATCCGGATGTACCACCAACAAATCGCGAAGAGTTCGTAGAGTTTGCGCAAAAGTTAACCGATGGCAATGGTCAATATGGTTATGTTGTACCAACTTTATGGCCGCAACAATTTATTATGCCGACAATTGTCTATCAAAATGGCGGTAAGTTAATTGATGATGGACAAGTACTTTATGATTCAGAAGAAGTAGTAGAAGCATTAGAGTTCCAACGTTCTTTAATTACGGAGTATGGTGTATCGCCGTCTGATGTTCAACAAGATGGAGAAGTTACTCTATTCTTACAAGGCAAAAACGCAATGCACATGAATGGCCCATGGATGCTGCAGCAATGGGAAGATGCAGGCATGAACTTTGGTGTAGCGCCGGTTCCTATGCTTGGTACGGAGCAGCAAGCTGTTTTTGGAAACTCACATAACTTTGTTGTTCCAGAAGTCGTAGGAGAAGAAAAGCACGAAGCGATAAAGCAATTCTTAAGTTTTACAGCTGAAAATGGGATGGCATGGGCTGAATCTGGTCAAGCACCTGCTTCAAAAGCGATATACGAAAGTGCTGAGTTCCAAGAAATGAAGCAACAGCCTGAGGTTGCAAAGCAGTTTGATTATACGCAATTCTCACCTCGAGTTCGTAACTGGGGACAATTATCAGACCCTCTAATGGAAGCGATTAACGAAGTGCTTCTTGGGCAAAAAGAGCCAAGAGAAGCATTAGAAGAAGCGACCAATCGAGCTCAACAACGACTTAACTAAACATGGGAGCAGGGTTACCCTGCTCTTTCCTATTAAAAATACGAAAGATTAATGAAAAGGGGGGGGATTGGATGAAAAACTCAAAACTATCACAATTAACCTCGTTCTTGTTTGTTTTACCTTATTTTGTGATGTTTGTTTGCTTTCTCTTAATTCCAATCATTTATGGAATATATATTAGTTTTCATAGTTGGGATTTGCTTTCGAAAGATCGACCTTTCGTAGGATTACAAAACTATATTGCTATTTTCGATCCAAGTTCTCATCTTAACTCTGTTTTCTTTAATGGGTTATTTAATACATTTAAGTTTGTTATCTTTTCGGTTCCATTATTAGTTGTGATTGGTTTGTTATTAGCATTGCTCGTAACGAATTTACCGAAAAAAATTCAAGGGTTTTTCAGAACGGTTTACTTTATACCATATGTTGTATCTGTGTCGGTAATAGCGATTGTGTGGTTATGGCTTTTAGATACGAACTCTGGTCTAATTAACGAATATTTAAGTGTATTAGGTCTTGATCCGATCCCGTGGCTGACAAGAATTCCTTATGCGTGGATTTCGATTGTCGTTGCTACGCTTTGGTGGACGATTGGATTTAATATGATTCTGTTTATAAATGCGTTAAATGAAGTATCTGAAGAATTATATGAGTCTGCATCGATTGATGGTGCTAGTCCATGGAAGAAATTGATTCATATCACATTGCCAACCATTCGACCTGTGATGTTGTTTGTGTTCATTACATCAACGATTGCGTCATTTAATGTGTATGGGCAGCCGTACTTAATGACAAGGGGCGGCCCGGGGAATCAAACAGAGGTTTTACTTATGAGTATTGTCGATGAAGCCTTTTCTCAGCGTCAGTTAGGATCCGCTTCGGCTATGGCGATCTTAATGGCACTAATAATGATTGCAATATCAGTAATTCAATTTAGAATCAATCGGGCAAGTGAAGAAGGCAAATTTAAAAGGAAAAACAAGAAAGGAGTGGGAGTATGGGCAAAAGGAAAAAATCAATCCTTCTAGTTAGTATAGCTGTAGTGGTCGCGATCCTCTTTTTAATGCCTTTATTCTGGATGCTTTCCACTTCTTTTAAAACAGATACAGAAGCGTTAACAGGCGGATTAAATTGGATTCCGCAAAATTTTACGATTGAAAACTATACGTACACGTTATTAGGAGAAGGGTTGAACGTACCGGTTATTAGATGGATGTTTAACTCGATTTTCGCTGGTCTTGTTGGAACGTTGATCATTGTTTCGATCGATGCGATGGCAGCTTACGGATTAGCGCGGTTAGATGTTCCTTTCAAAAAATATCTATTCCCGCTATTTGTTAGTACGTTAATGATTCCGTTTGTGATTACATTTTTACCAATGTACATGCAATTTAGTAATCTAGGTTTATTAAATACGTATGCGGCTTTAATTTTGCCATATACAGCGAATGCGTTTGGCGTGTTTTTACTCTATCAATTTTTTAAAGTATTCCCGAAAGAACTTGAAGAAGCTGCAAAATTAGATGGTGCTAATAAATGGCAAATTTTCATCCGTATTGTCGTTCCTTCTGCTAGACCAATTTTATGGACGTTGTCTATCTTCTCTTTCATGATGATCTACAACGATTTCTTATGGCCGCTTGTTGCGACAAGTTCCCCAGAAATGAGAACGATCGCTACAGGTATCGCTGTTATGCAGCAAGGAAGCTTTGTTTCATCATACGGAAAATTAATGGCGTTAACGTCGATTGCGACGATTCCGGCAGTGATCGTGTTTATCATCGGACAGCGCTACTTCATTAAAGGTGTTACACAATCTGGTATTAAGTAAGGAGAGATAACATGAGTACAATTCGAAACGAATATCCACGACCTCAGTTCGTGCGTCAGGAATGGTTAAATTTAAATGGTGAGTGGGATTTTGCTTTTGACGACGAGAACCGTGGCTTAAAAGATAAATGGTATAAAGAATTTCCACAATCAATGAAAATAGTAGTTCCATTTGCTTATCAAACTGAGAAAAGCGGGATTAATGATCATAGTTTTCATGATGTTGTTTGGTATCGCAGGACTTTTACAGTAAGTGAAGATTGGTTAGACCAAGAGTTAATTCTGCACTTTGGAGCCGTTGACTATAAATCTTGGGTTTATATTAACGGGGAGCTTGTGACATTCCATGAAGGGGGAAATACACCGTTCTCAGCAAATATCACGCCACACTATAACAAAGATGGTGAGAATGACATTGTTGTACGAGTGGAAGACCCGTCAGAAGATGTAACGATCCCAAGAGGGAAGCAATATTGGCATGAGCAGTCTGCATCGATTTTTTATACAAGAACAACTGGAATCTGGCAGCCGGTTTGGCTCGAGCCAGTTTCTGAGAAAAAAATTGAAGGCGTCCGCTTTACGCCGGACATTGATCGAGGGGATATTATTGTCGAATACGATGTACCAAAAGATACGTCATTGACGATTAAAACAACCATCTCTTTTGGTGATCAAGTTCTCGTAGAAGAAGAATCAAAAGTACTAGAATCATATATTAAACGAAGCTATAATTTGCGCAATCGCTTTACGGATCGAAGCAATGTTCATGACGATGGCTGGTATTGGACTCCAGAAAATCCGAATTTATTTGATGTCAATATTAAGCTAGTAAGTGAAGGTGAAGTGCTAGACTCCGTTGATACGTATTTTGGGATGAGAAAGATTTCAATTGAAAATGGAACGTTTAAGCTTAACAACAAGCCTTACTTCCAAAAGCTAGTGCTTGACCAAGGGTACTTCCCGGGTGCGTTATTAACAGCTCCGGCAGATGATGATCTAAAGGGTGACATCTTAGTATCGAAGGAAATGGGTTTTAACGGTGCGAGGAAACACCAAAAAGTCGAAGATCCACGTTATTTATACTGGGCTGATAAACTAGGATTTTTAGTTTGGGGCGAGATGGCGAACTGCTCAGAGTATAGCGAAGAAGCTGTTCGCCGAATGGTAACAGAGTGGGTAGATGTTGTAAAACGTGATTACAACCATCCGAGTTTGATCGTGTGGGTACCTCTAAACGAAAGCTGGGGAATCTCGCGTGTTGCTCATGAAAAACAACAGCAGGACCATGCAACATCGATGTACTATTTAACAAAATCAATCGATACGACACGTCCTGTTCTTTCTAATGAAGGATGGGAGCACACGATTTCAGACATTTGCGGAATCCATAACTATAAATCTGCTGAGCATATTAAACAATCATATGAAACGGTTGAACGTGCGATTAGTACTGAGCCGGCGAATCGTGTCATCTATGCAGAAGGATATGAGTATCGCGGGGAACCGATTCTTATTACAGAGTATGGCGGGATTGCATATAAAGTGGATGAGCAAGATGGCTGGGGCTATTCATCGGTAAAATCAAGTGAGGATCTGATTGAGGAATATCGTAAAGTGACAGGGGCCATCTATCAATCTGATATTTTACAAGGGTTTTGCTACACGCAATTAACCGATGTTGAACAAGAGATTAACGGACTGTTAACATACAACCGCGAACCGAAGTGCGACTTAGCTAAAATCAAAGAGATTAATGATCAAAAATAGTTACAACCAAGCGCCTTGTGAAATGAGATGGCATTGAAAAGCGTTTGGAAAGTTATTCAAGGAAGCCGCAATGGCTCCACGCGTTGCGCGCCTGCTATGAGAAAACCGCTCATAGCAGGCTTTAAAAGATTGCAACGGTTCCGCTCATTGCATAGAGAGTACGGCAAAGGGAAAAAACACCCTTTTCCGTACTCTCTACAGGGCGTTTCTTTATAACAAAGGAAAGGAATACTATAATGAAAAAGTGGTTTTTATTATTTGTACTTGGAGGTTTACTCATGACAGGCTGCCAATCTAAAGAAGAAAAAACATTTCAAAATCCAGTATTTGAACCGGTTATTGCCGATCCTTCGATTGTTCATGCGCACGATGGATACTTTTATGTGTACGGGACAGAGGATCATTTTGGAGATGAACGAGGTCAACCGTTGATTCCGATCATAAGATCAAAGGATTTAGTCGAGTGGGAGTATGTCGGAGAAGCACTAGAAGCGAAGCCAGAGTGGAAGGACCAGGGCTTTTTATGGGCTCCAGATATTGTACACAGAAATGATAAGTACTATTTATATTACGCGGTTTCAACATGGGGCGACCCGGACCCTGGAATCGGGATCGCGATTTCTGAGAACCCTGAAGGACCATTTGAGGATCTTGGAAAATTATTTACAAGCTCAGAAATTGATGTTCGCAATTCGATTGACCCGATGTTTTACGAGCATGATGGGAAAAATTATCTTTTCTGGGGCAGCTTCCACGGCATTTATGGAGTGGAGCTCAGTGAAGATGGGCTTGAAGTCACAGGGGAAAAATTTAGAGTCGCAGGGAATGCCTTTGAAGCACCATATATTATCGAGCGCGACGGATATTTTTACTTTTTTGCCTCACTTGGTTCATGTTGTGAAGGGTTAAATAGTAAATATAGAGTCGCTGTCGGCAGAGCTGAATCGATTGAAGGACCTTATCTCGATAAGGACGGAAACGATCTTCTTGATTCTGAGGGGACGCTAATCCTAAAAGGTGAGCCAGCCGAAGATAGTGAGTCTGTGTTTGTTGGTCCAGGACACAACGCCATCATTACGGATGATGAAGGTACGGATTGGATTGTATACCATGCGATTGAACGTGACAAACCTTATTTGCCACTCGGGGCAACGAGACGACCATTAATGATTGATCCGATTATTTGGGAAGATGGCTGGCCGACAATTGAAGGCTTAGTCCCGAGCAGCACGCCTCAGAAGGCACCTATTTTTAACGATTAAGTTGGTAGAAAGTTTTAGTTTTAGCAGGCTAACTTATTGACCAACCTTATGTAATATATGATACTTAAGCTAATTAAAAAATTAAATTAATGAGTCGGAAGAAATAGTTCAAATGTGAATCTAAATTGAAGGCGGATGAATATGGTTTATAAAACAGGTAGTTTCGAAGGGATGAAGTCACTTAATCAATCAACAATATTAAATTTAATACGGTTAAAAGGTCCCATTTCTAGAGCGGAAATTGCCAAGATCACGAAATTAACCCCGCCTACTGTTGGAGGGCTAGTAAATGAGTTAGTAGAAAAAAACCTCATCATTGAACAAGAATCTAGCAAATCAAACGTCGGTGGCAGAAGGCCGATTATGCTAAGCATTAATTCCTCTGCTTATTTTGTGATTGGCGTCTATGCAGCAGCGGAAGTGGTTCGGGTCGTCATTGCTACGCTTGATGGGAAAATCACATTTGATTACGTTCAAAAAATAACAACCTTACCGACAAAGAGTGAGTTTCTTGCAATGGTCAAAGAAAGCATCCATTATGTTCTCACGGAACATGAGGTTGATAAGAAATACATTCTTGGATTAGGTGTGGCTATGCATGGGATGGTGAATCCGGAAAAGGGATTGGCTATCTTCTCGCCTCACCTGCAGCTTCGTGATGTCCCGTTAAAGGATGTACTAGAAAATGAGTTTAACATCCCTGTAATGGTTGAAAATGATGTCCGTGCTTTGGTTATTGCAGAAAACTGGTTTGGCCAAGGACAAGGCGTTTCCGATTTTCTTTGTTTAAGTGTTGGCCGCGGGGTTGGTTCCGGAATTTTTATTAATAATGAAGTGTATCGAAGTTCATTTAATACAGCAGGAGAAATTGGTCATACGATTGTAGATGTCAACGGACCGGTTTGCCGCTGTGGGAACAGAGGCTGCTTGGAAGCGTGTGCATCAGAAACCTCTATTTTAGAGCGGGCACAAGAGGCAATCGAGTCAGGCAGGGAAACCATTTTGGCAGATTGGACGAACGGTGATGAGTCTATTTTATCAATTGAGTTGGTTTTTAAAGCAACCAAAGAGGGAGATCAGCTAGCGAGGACAATTTTAGAGGAAACAGGCAGGTCTCTAGGAATTGCAACCGCGAATATGATCAATATTCTTAAGCCGTCTAGAATTATATTAGAGGGTCAAATTTTTGAAGGGGAAGATAATCCCGTAATTGATTCGCTGCAGCAAATGGTCAATCAATATATCTTAACGAACTCATCAGAGGATATCAAAGTGGTTTGTTCAAAGCTTGGTAAAAAGGGGATGGTTTTAGGCGCGGTTGCATTAATTATAAACAAAGTCTTTATGCCTGGCGGGGTGAATTAGTATGATAGAGCGGCTTGAGCGAGCAGGCCGCTTTCCTTTTTAATATATTAGTAAATTAAGTTAATTAATTAAGTGTGTTTAGGAGGCTTTTATTTATGAGAGTGATGAAAGAGTTATTTGGTACGTTAAATGAGAAAGAGGTCACATCCTTTACTCTTCGTAACAGCAAAGGAATGGAGATGACGTGTCTAAACTATGGAGGAATTATCACTAGACTTTTAACGCCAGACCGCAAAGGAAAAGTAGAGGATGTTGTGCTTGGGTTTGATAATGTTGAAGACTATGAGCGTCACTCTCCTTATTTTGGAGCAATTGTTGGCCGTTTTGCAGGGAGAATAAGTGGTGCGGAGTTTGAATTGGAAGGAAAGAGCTACCGCTTGCTGAAAAATGACGGGGAAAACCATTTACATGGAGGAAAAGTTGGGTTTAGCCATGTTACTTGGGAGGCTGAGACATTTGAAGCTGAAGATCGAGTGGGAGTTACATTCAGATACTTAAGTAAGGACGGGGAGGATGGCTACCCTGGAAACCTCGATGTAACGGTTACATATACGCTGACAGAGGAGAATGAGCTTCTTATAGATTATTCAGCAACAAGTGATCAAACAACGATTGTGAACTTAACGAATCATACGTATTTTAATTTAAGTGGCGATCTGAAAGAAGATATTCTAGACCATACACTTACAATTACTAGTAGTGAGTTTCTAGAGCTTAAGCCCGATCTAATGCCAACAGGTGAAAAGCTTCGCGTCGATGATACGCCATTTGATTTTAGAAATGGAAGAAAAATTAGAGATGGTGCTGTGTCGGAGTATGAGCAAAATGTCTTGGCCGGAAGAGGCTATGATCATCCGTTTATGTTAAATGCCAACAATAATAAAGAGATTAAGTTAAAAGATGACAAGAGTGGTCGTGTGCTCGTTATCGAGACGGATGAGCCTTGTGTTGTTTTGTATACAGGTACTCAGATTGAGGATAATTATAAAGTGAAAGATGTTCAAGCACGCAAATATTTAGGACTATGCTTGGAAACGCAAGGAGCACCCGATTCAATTAATCAGCCTCATTTTCCATCGCCAGTTCTGCGGGCAGGAGAGAGGTATGAGACTCGTACGCGGTATGTGTTTGGTGTGGAGTAAGAGGGTCTCAAATAGTAAGGAAGTCTACTATTGTTTTTGTAATAGTGGGCTTTTTACTCGTTATGGGTGTTTGGACAGAATAAGCCATTTTCGGACAGCAAGTGGTGATGTTAGCATGCAAGCATCTATTCAATAGTAGCTTGAAGTAGGAGAATGGCATTATTTACATGAAATTTTCACAGAGAAAGATGATAAAGTGATAGAATAGATGCTTGTAAGATGAGTAGAGGAGGAACGAAATTGAAGATTGCTAGTGTACTACTTAGTTTACTATTCGCTTTTAGCGTTGCGATTACACCGGTAGAAGCGGCGAAGAGCTTTTCGGATGTAAGCTCTAATTATTGGGCAAAAGAAGAAATAAGTTTTTTATCAAATAAATCGATAATTGGTGGGTACAAGAACGGAACCTTTCAACCAGGGAACAATGTAACAAGAGCTCAAGCTGCGATTATGATTGCGGGTGCTCTTGACTTGGATCTTGAGAACCGTCCGACTCCGCAATTTAGTGATGTTAACGCAGGTTTTCATGCTTATGATGTAGTAGCAGCGATAGCGGATGAGGGAATTATTACAGGTCGTGATGGTCAATTTATGCCAAATGCTCCACTTACTCGTGGTCAGATGGCAGCCATCCTGCAGCGTGCCTTTAACCTACAAGGGAAATGGGATCGAGAATTTAGTGATATTAGTACGAGTCATACGTTTTACAAGGAAATTCAAGCACTAGCTGCTAATCAGATTACGACTGGTCATAAAGACAATACGTACCGTGCGTACAACCCAACAACAAGAGCTCATTTTTCGGTCTTTTTAGCACGTGCGTTAGATGACCGTTTCAAAGAAAGCGATAAACCTGTTGTTAGTAAAATTGATGAGATTGAGGCAAAGGTAGTAGAGCTCACGAATGTAGAGAGAAAAAAGCATGGATTGCCAGAGTTGAAGGCAGATTCAGCATTATCAAATGTTGCTAGAGTAAAGTCGCAGGATATGCAGAGAAATAATTACTTTTCCCATTCAAGCCCAACGTACGGATCGCCTTTTGATATGATGGATCATTTTGGCATCTCTTATCGCATGGCAGCAGAAAATATTGCTCAAGGTTATCCTACGCCAGAGAGGGTTGTCGAAGGCTGGATGAATAGCGCGGGACATCGTGCGAATATCCTGAATGCAGATTTAACGCATATTGGTGTTGGCTATGATGAGAAAGGACATTATTGGACGCAGATGTTCATACGCAAGTAAAACGAAGAGAAACGGGATTCCGTTTCTCTTTTTGTATGGGATGGCTAGTTGTAGTCGTTCGGACAGCAAATGTTTAAGTTTTTGGACAGAATCCGGTCTAGCTGTTCCTCACCAAGGTTAGGCACGTTGGTTATAAATTGACCTCCGTAATGTCTGTGATTAAATCGTAGAAAACATCCTCTTTTTCAGGGAAGTAATGTTCTTTTAAATATTGGTTAATCTGACTACCGGTGGGCTTTTCTTCAGATTCAACAATAATTCCTTTAAAAGGGATATCATATTCTTTTATGATCTCTTCGCCCAATTGTACGGCCCATGTTTTCATATAGATCGCCTCCTTAATTAAATTCAATATAGGAAGTTTCCCCTTTTTTTGGATATGTATTCTTTAAAAAATGTCGGGAGTTCATAAAAAGGTCTAAATTCTATCTAATTTAGTTCATAGATTAGTTACATTTCTTCTGTAAAGTGTAGAACAAGCAGTTAACGAAACTGCAAAAAATGACAAAAGGAGGGTACGAACTATTCGTTTCGACAACTACAGAATGAACGTCTGTAACGTAATAGGTAGCCCACCTAAAAAACAATCTTACACATTAAGGGAGGAAGAAACATGGTGAAAAAGAAAGATATGCAATTGAAAAGGAGAAAAAATTCTAAAAAAGTAGTACCTTTCGTGTTATCTACAGCGATGGTGGCAAGTGCATTTGCTGCTGCGGGCGCACCTGTTTCCGCATCGGAATTAGGAAATAACGAAGAAAGCCATGGTGAAATCGTTTCAGAAGTAGCCAAAAGCATTCCTGGATCGCCTGAAAAAGGGAAGATCATGCGAGAGGTTGCAAAAGGTAATTATGAAGTATTAGAGGATTTGCTTAATGAGCATTCGGAAGATGGCTTAGATGATGAGAATGATACAGAAGATGCAATTGATGAAGATGACAGCATAGATGAATCGTCTGATGAGGAAGACGAAATTGAAGAAACAGACGTTGTGGAAGAAGACGGAAGCGAAGAGGAAGCAACTGAAGAAGCAGAAGTTGTGGAAGAAGAAGGAACAGAAGAAGAAGCTGAGGAAGCAGACGTTGTAGGAGAAGAAGGAACAGAAGAAGAAGCAAGTGAAGAAGCAGATGTTGTAGAGGAAGACGGAATCGAAGAGGATACGGTTGAAGAAGCAGACGTTGTAGGAGAAGAAGGAACAGAAGAAGAAGCTGAGGAAGCAGACGTTGTAGGAGAAGAAGGAACAGAAGAAGATGAAATTGAAGAAGCAGAAGTTGTAGAAGAGGACGGAAGCGAAGAGGAAGCAACTGAAGAAGCAGAAGTTGTAGAAGAAGAAGGAACAGAAGAAGAAGCAAGTGAAGAAGCAGATGTTGTAGAGGAAGACGGAAGCGAAGAGGAAGCAACTGAAGAAGCAGAAGGTGTGGAAGAAGAAGAAGGAACAGAAGAGGAAGCAAGTGAAGAAGCAGATGTTGTAGAAGAGGATAAGTCTGTTGATGAAGATGTTATCGAAGAAGAATCGGATGTTGAGGTAGTAGAGGAAGAGGTTATTGATAACAATGATGATGGCCTAATTAAACATGATGTTGAAAATGCTATCTACGAAAACTATCAAACTATTTTCAATCATTACGATCAGTTAATTCAATATAAAGGTCAATACATCGAGAACCACCTTCAAAACATAGAGCTAGAACCAGTGATTGACGAAGTAGAAGAAGGAATCGAAGAGGTGGAGCCAGTAATCGATGAAGAGGCACCAGAAGTAGAAGAAGGAATCGAAGAGGTGGAGCCAGTAATCGATGAAGAGGCACCAGAAGTAGAAGAAGGAATCGAAGAGGTAGAGCCAGTAATCGATGGAGTAGCACCAGAAGTAGAAGAAGGAATCGAAGAGGTAGAGCCAGTAATCGATGGAGTAGCACCAGAAGTAGAAGAAGGAACAGAAGAAATTGATCCAGTAATTGATGAAGCAACAACAGAAGCTGAAGAACCAACAGATGCTAATGCGGGAGTCGAGCTTGACTCGGAGGCAGAAGCAGAAGCAGAAGCAGAAGCAAATGCTAACGTGCAATATGAAGGTACGTTTGATAAGTTGTTTGGCTATTATGAGAGACTGAAGACGGCTTATACAAACTTCCTTTCTTTCTTGAAATAGGTGAGACCAAAAGTCTGGAACAGAGAAGGCAATGGCTCCGTTTGCTACGCGCCTTGAGAGGAGAAACCCACTCCTCTCAAGGCTTTTAAAAGATGTAGCGACTCCGCTCATTGTTTCGGGGGTGTCTCAAAAGTCCGGAACAGAGGTGGCAATGGCTCCGTTCGCTACGCGTCTTGAGAGGAGAAACCCACTCCTCTCAAGGCTTTTAAAAGATGTAGCGACTTCGCTCAGTGCTTCGGGGGTGTCCCAAAAGGTCAAAAACAGACCTTTTGGGACACCCCCTTTCTTAAATTGGAAAGAAGATAGGACTGAGTTTCAAACTTATGTCCCTTGAAACGTGCTAATTGTTAATGCTACCTTGTATATGTGTAAAAGCTTCTTAGTAAGATTCCAATAGAATACGAGGAATTAAAGGAGAGGTTTTATTTGCTAAATGTTTTGGTAGCAGATGATGATGATAATATTAGAGGAATTATTGATCATTATTTAAAAAAGCAAAAATATAACGTAGTTGAGGCTGAGAATGGCAGAGATGCACTCGATTTAGCCTTAGAAAAACAATTGGACATGGTCATATTGGATATATTGATGCCTGAAATGGATGGGTATGACGTTTGTCGTGAAATTAGAAAAGTTTCTGATGTCCCGATTATTATACTAACCGCTAGTGGGGATGAATTGGACCGAGTCCTTGGTTTAGAGCTAGGAGCTGATGATTACATAATTAAGCCATTTAGTCCAAGAGAATTGGTTGCAAGGATTAAAGCAATTTTGAGAAGAGTCGAACCTTCAAGTAACGAGAGTGTGAAAGAACAAAGCTACACATATGATTATGGAGAATTTAAGATTGATGTTGATCGAAGAGAAGTGATCTATAAAGGTGAGAAAGTGACATTACGGCCAAAGGAATTTGATTTATTGGTGCACTTAGCGAAAGCCCCTGGGAATGTGTACACACGTGAGACGTTATTGGAACATGTTTGGGGATATGACTTTTTAGGTGATATTCGGATTGTCGATGCTCATGTAAAAAAGATTAGAAATAAGTTTAAAGCAATGGGGTGTGATGTGCTCCGTACCGTTTGGGGAGTCGGGTATAAATTTGAAGTATAGGCGGGGCAAGCAGTTTTGCTTCAAAGAAGCGCAGGTGGAGTCATGATATGATACCACCTGCGCTTTTTTATAATATAATCGACGTCTTTCACTCATGCCCGTTCGCTGAAATGGTTACTTTAATGTACCCAAATAATAACCAGCAAGAAAAATAGTAATAATGAGTATAAAATGGATAAGAAACCAGCCAATTTTACCGTACTGTAAATGTTGAATGCTTATTGGCTTTCGTAAATGGTCGGGTAGGATCTTCCCGCCAATCCATTCAAAAAGTAAAAAATAAATCCACCACCATGTATAAGAGTCCCAAGTATTCCATTTAAACTCATATTCAATAAGACGTGTATTCGTTAAAAATAAGACTTCAAAAAACATGCCTAAATGGATAACGGTCCAATAAAAGGGGATTTTCCACATCCAAAGTTTTGGACTATACCTAACACAAATCAAAACAAGTAACGGAAAACTAGCTGTTATAGCGATTACAGGCATGGTTGCTAGTTTGGGAAATAGACGGTAAGGATACGAGTAAAATCCTAATTTCACAAATAATAAGCATAAAATATTTGCCACACTGGCACTTAATAAAAACAACAGACCGTACCGTTTCCAATCTAATCTAAAAAATAGAATTAATCCAACCACTCCAATGCTAATTATCGCCAATAGGATAAACGTTTCTATGTTTGCACCAAAATTAATGTATTGATTCATACACCGTCCCCTTATCAAAGCATTTTGAGTATGTATTATTCTACTTTCGACGTGATGTATTGAAACTGCTACTGTGACAATAAAAAATTAAAGAGATCCCGTATTCCGTTCAACATGATTTTCGTACGTTTTGTAATAGATAACCATAGTATGGATAAATACATGTTTTGAAATTATCCATGATAGGGTATTTTTTCTTCCTGACAAATAAAAAGTAAGGACCTCTCAATAACCGCCCAGTTATCGGGACCTTAAATACTGTCATAAATAACAGGACAGAAAAGAATGAAAGAACCCATATAATGATAGGTTTTTTTAGAAAGAAATAACTAAATAAATACATCTGTAAATAGATCAGTCCTGACCAAATTACATTCCAACCGTATTTGAATCGAATCATTTTTTTCTTCACTAAAAAATACTCAGCGAAACTAGATGCCAATACCCACTTCATAATATGGATGACTTGGTTTATAAATGATGTTGGAAATCGTGATAAAAATAGGAGCACTAACATAGGAGAGAGAAAAAATATATGTAATCCCCTTAAAAACCTCCAGTTCATATCTCCCGGTTTGAATTCCCAAAGAAGATTTCTTTTAAAAATATAATAATAAAGAGCATTAATAAAACTTGTGTAAAGCATACTTTTGTAGTACTTCGGGAGGTCTTTCCATGTCCTATGATAAAGACTTAGTAGCAGAATAATAAGTATTAATGCAATCTGTTTGTGTTTTTGCTTCATTCATTTTATTCCTCCAAAAATTTGGTGTGTTATAAGTATCTCTTATCTAACTTCGAATATGTAAATTAATTGGAAAAAATATTTATGTTATTATTATGAGGCTGTTCATTTAATTGGAATTATGCTGGTATATACATTTATAAATATCAATTTATTGACGCTGGATCAAGCACAGGTTGAATAATTCGAATTAGAAGCACGTTAAAGTCAATACGATAATGAGTCTTTTAAGCAAAAGCTGATGAATCATGCTCTTTGCTTTGTTTTTTGGTTGAAGAGTCTATCTAACGTATTTTATGATAACCTAAGCATAGAAAGTTGGTGAGACAGTTGCGAAAAGTGTTAAAGAGATTAACATTTATTTTTAAAGTGTGGAGGTTTGCTCCTTTTTTGAAAGATTATTTTTTATCAAAAGAGGTCTCTGTTGGTAAAAAGTGGATTGGGGTCCTGTTGATCATCGGATATGCTATTTTTCCAATTGATCTCATTCCTGATTATATCTTATTTTTCGGGATTCTAGATGATATCGTTATTGCAACATTTATCTTCGAACGCATGGTGAAAATGGCTCCGGATTCATTGAAGGAGAAGTATAAACTCAAATAAATCTTGAATTTCAAAAGCCTTGACAAAAAGGCTTTTATCTTTTGAAAAAATATCAAAAAAAGTGAATCCAATCTCTTACAATATACGTCAAAGGAAGTGGGCTGGTCTCTAGGGGGGTGGTTAATTGAGTGACTTGTTAGCAACAATAGGAGATTTGTCCGGAATGACAGAGAAAGAAAAAGAAGATCTGTTGGAAGCGATCATTAATACATACGGGAAACAAGTTACAAATTTTGCTTATACATATGTGAAGGATTGGGGCATTGCTGAAGATGTTGCGCAAGATGTGTTTATTAAAGTGTATCAACATTTGCATCGTTTTCGCAAAGACTCTAGCTTGAAAACATGGATTTATCAAATTACAGCTAATCATTGTAAGGATTTACTTCGGAAAAAGTACTTTCAATCAACGTTTCTTACAGATTTGGTTGGCCAAATCATCAATGGAAAAGCAGTAATCAAGTCCTCTGAACATACTTTTTTACAAGTAAATCAGGAAAAAGAAATGGCAGAGCATGTACTCCATCTGCCAATAAAGTATCGAGAAATCATGATTTTATATTATTATGAAGAGTTGTCAACAGAGGAAATTAGCGGATTTTTACATATGAGTGTGAGTACAGTAAAGACAAGGTTACAAAGAGGGAGAGAGCGGTTAAAACGGCGATTGAAAGGAGGGGATTGGCTTGACTGATCAATTCAAGAATCTCAAAAATGGATTAGAGAAGCATGTGTTCAATCAGCATTCGCTCGATCAAGAAAAAATGATCGCTGAGATTAAGCTAAAGAGGAAAAAAAGTAGAAGACCCTTTGTCTTTTGGGATATAAAACCGGTATTATCTATGACTTTATTCTTTTTTGTGATGGTAACAGCGGGAGCGTTGTTTTTCTTGCAGGGAGATGATTTTGAGCGTTTGGCGATTGAAGATGGTTTGATCGCAGAGCTTGCAGCCATCCCTGATCCTAATTTACAAAATGAAATAGAAGAGAACAAATTGTTGCAGCAACGGTTTATGGAAGACTCAGAGTTTCGTGTAAATGCACTCTCAGGAAAAACCTGGTATTGGAGTGAGGGGGAAATTAGATTTGTAGAAGAACCGCCAATATTAGATGCTTCGTATGAGAATGAGTTTTTGGTTTTGCCCGAACACATTCAGAAAGTTATTCGTGATGACCCGTTTGTTTTGTTGGCACAATTTAATGGAAATGAAGACTTCAGAGAGAGACTAAGTTTAGCGAGTGAGAGAATGGATGAGTTGCAAAAGGAAGATGTTTACACTCTTTTAGAGTATGATGAGAATGTAGGACGTTCTGGTTTATATAAAAGAGGAGAGGAAACGATTTTTGTAGAGTATGGTTCTAATTATAGGAAAGCTTATGAGAGTTTCCATAAAACAGAATTGAATCAAAGAAAACAACTCATTTTGGATAATTTGTATTTACTAGCATCGTCATTTCACTTATCAAAAGATGGAGAGGCATCAAGGCCAGCAAGTATTGAGGAGCTTGAAAAAATAAAGAACTGGTCCTTGCAGAACATGAACTTAGATGAATTACAGCAAATAAATTATACTTTATCCCAAGATGCTAGAAAAAAAAGCATTTTAATTGAGGATACGATAAGGCTTATAAGAGCAGAGGATGTTCTTTTCCTTGAACGTAATTTAAGGAGTGTATTAGATCATCTTGAAATAGTGATTGAAAGAGATCAACTACTATCGGGAACTGAGTACTACTACGACGCTGCTCGTGAATTATTTATTATTAATGAAGTATTTAATGAGCCTCTGCCAGTACAATTTATTGATTTTAGCCAACCACTTTCCAATGAAGAGATTGTTGAAATGTTAACTAGAGAGAAAGAGTAAGACTAGTTAAGGTTGAAAGGAGATTATAATGAAAAGTAAAAAGTTTGCGTTTATTTTAGTATATTCCTTAATTGCATTATTTGGTGTTGTCATTGCCGTAAATTGGTATTCAGTTAGTCAAGGTGAGGAGACTATAGAAGAATATCTTGAAGAGGAAGAGGCCGTAGAGGTGATTACAGTTAGTCATGAAGAAGGGGTGGAGGAATCGGATCTGTCTAATAATGAGGAGACAGAGAGTGGTTCAGGAGAGATCATTGCAGATGTGCATGCTGAGTTAAACAGCTTAGTAGGATGGAATCGCTACCGTGGGTTTTCTTGGGGGCGTAATGAACCTCGGCTTGAAGGAATTGTTGAAGATCTTGAAACGATGTTAGAGATAGAAACGAACGACGCTCGACGTAAAGATGCACAAAGAACGATCCTGGCCATTGAGAAAGCATTAGATGGAAGTGATGTAGAAGGGGTACGACTAGCTCATAAAATTATGCATGACCTAGACTTTTACGTAAACGGGAATGTTGGAGATGGGAAGAGGTATGGGATTACGGAGTATCAGTAGGAATAGGAAAACCGCATGGGTCTTTCACCCGTGCGGTTTTTAGCTATTGCAAACTTTATTATGATTCCAACTTGTAGGAAACCACTACTGAACAAATCCCTGCAACATAAGTGTTAATAGTGTTTTCTTCCTAAAAGCTAATTGGGCCGTTTCGTCAATATCTTGTAACTGCAATTTCGTAACAAATGGGTTGTTATCCAGCATGCCAGAAGGGTTCGCTACAATCCGCTCTCTTAACACAACCCCTCTTGTTACTTGTTGATGGTTATTTTGCGACATGCCTAATTCAATTTGGCGTTGTTCGAGAAGGCCGTCTTCAATAACGAAGATCGAATACTCATCATTCTCTACTAAAATGCTAGACTCAGGTATTGTGATCGCGCTATGAATTTCATTTTGAATAATATTGAGATACACATGGTATCCAACCTTTAGTTCGTCATCTTGCTCTTCCATATCCCAGTCTACATAAAAAGGATAAGTTGTTTCTTTATCAAGAGAGGGGTCTTCAGCAGGTAGGTTGGAAATCCGCGAGAGGATCCCGTTAATTGGTTCTTGATTATATGCTGTGATTTCCACTCTTAATCCTTCATGAATCTCAAACGACTCTGCCTGTGTTAGCTCGCCTTGGGCTAGTAATGTGCTAGAGACAATGGTTAATAGCGGTGTGTTTTGCTGGGTGTTCACTTCTTTAATGATTCCTGTTACTGGACTGGTCACCTCTAACTCATATTGTTGGCTATTTAAAGCGAGGAGGGATTGCTGATGGATATCCCTCTCAAATTCAAGCGCTTCGATTTGATGTTGCTTTTGTAAAATTTGCACTTCATATTGGTCTATTTGTTGATTTTGAAATGCTGTGATTTCTTCTTCTGCTTCATCATCGAATTGATAATTTTGTTGCTCGAGCCTGTTTTTTATTGATGTAATTGTCCAAATTTCGTCAGATAGCTGAGATGTTTTCAAATCAATCTGATCAATTTTTGACTGTAATTCTTGCTGGGTAGATTCGATTTCAATGTTTTCATAAGTAAATAGAATATCTCCAACATGAACTTCTTGTCCCTCTTCTACGTAAAGGTCGCCCATTGAACCGATATTTTCATTAAAGTAAATAGGCTCTTCATTCGTAGATAAAATAATTCCTGGTTTTTCTATCGATTCAACAAGATCGCGTTCAGTTGGCGATAGAATGTCATCAACAATTTGTAAGCGTGCAATGTTACTTTCACTCCCGACGATGAGGAAGACATTAACTGAAATCAATAAGACACAAGCAAAAACGATTACATTCACTTTCCACTTTTCCACTAGTTGTTACCACCCTTTTACATCAAATCAACGCTAAGAAAGTTTGATAGAAATAATAAAAATACCGATGTGACAATCATGATGAGATGAACTAACACAGTTACAAGAATTAAGAACCACTTCCTCGTGTAAGCAATTTTTGAAAATGCGTAGATCTGGTAAATTATTGTCGCTATGAAAAATAATGAGATTTGCCCAAAGAAATGAATATAATATTCATTTGTTGTCCACAAATGAGCAAGAACACCTAAAGCAAAGGGAGATGTAGCTGATTGAACTCCAAGCCAAACTTCAAAAGGCAGCAGCGCTATGTTTCCAATAGTAAGAATGAAGATGCTAATGGTTGATACGACAAAGGCTTGTCGATAATGTGTTTCTTCTAAGAACACCCAAAACCATACACTTGTGAACATCAAGTAGGCGAGGGGTGACACGAGCGCATCCAACACTCCGCCTAGTCCAATCATCAGTTTGGCTAATTCAAATTGGCTCGATGTATAATTAGTAATGACGTTAGAAATGCCTGATGTATGTAAGCCGTAGTAGGCTTGTACAATTGAGACGGATAACCCTAGGAAGAGAATGAATACCACTTTCCCTAGGTTAAGAGGGATCTCTTCTGCAATCGTTAACTGGTCAATCTTTGTATCTGGTTCTACTAAACTCCTTACTAATTCTAAATGGTACCTCATTATATAAATCCCCCATGTGAGTCGATATGTTAAGACTACTTTATTTTACATTTTTTTGTAGCTGTTGCCTAGGGAGTGTCTGTCAACACCCGAACTTTCGACTTTTGACAAGTCATTATGTAGATTCTGTAAATTTGATAAATTATATGCCATACATGATGTGTGTGAGACAAGGTGCTGTTATGATTACAGTGAGGTGAGGGAAATGACTAACAAGACGATTTTGGAGAATTTGAAGATTTATTTTGAAGAGAAGCTGAAGCGGAAATTGAAGGTTGAGGAAGTTGCAGTTTTATCTCAAGCGATAGAAAAAGCTCACCGGTAATGTAGAAATACTAAGATGAGAGCTCAGATGAGTACTTAGAATTAAGTACTAGTGTAGAGCTCCTTTTTTGTTTGATATAATAAAGCAGGCATTCATTTAAAAGGGGATAGGAAAATGTTTAATAGGAAGATATTGTTCTTGTCGTTCGCTCTATTACTTAGTGCGTGTGCACCGGTGGAAAGTGAACTACCAGTAGAAATTGTGGCCAATGATGCTGCATTTTTTGAGAGTGATTGGATTTTTGCAAGCGTTGAGAGAGTAGTAGATGGGGATACCATTCGAATTAAAGATTTAAATTTGGATTATGTTAGTGATCTAGACTTAGTGCAGGAACTGTCTGAGATTGGTTCTTCTGTAAGAGTGCGGTTTCTAGCAGTGGATACCCCAGAGGATACGAATGTGAAGCAGCTGTATGGAAGAGAAAGTACCGAGCTCGTTCAGGAGTTATTGGAGAGCGGATATGTCGTCATTGAGATCGATGAAAAGGCTGATTTTGACCGGTATGATAGGTTGCTTGGTCATGTTTTTACTGTGGAAGGTGTGAATGTGCAGGAGGCGCTTTTACGTGAGGGCTTAGCGCGAGTCGCTTATTTGTATGATGAGTACAAATATGTGGATGATTATTTTGAAGCGGAAGCAGAAGCGATGGCAGAAGGTGTGAATGTGCATTCCATTGAGGGGTATGTGACGGAGCGAGGATTTGATATGAGTGTGGTAGAGTAAGGATTTTTTTATAACCTGTATTTAAAATACAGATTTATTGGTAAATAACCTGACAAGAATGCTTACAGCTTTTTGGATGCTTGGTAGTATGAAGTTATCCAAAAGAGATGAACATTCGGGAGGTTATTCAAATGACTAACACACTTAGAAATCCAGGGATTTTCACGTTACTTGCTCTGACGTTTACGGTATTTTTTCAAAAATAAATAGATAGCAGTGGAGAAGGAGGGGGCTGTCCCAAAAGTCCGGAACAGAGGTGGCAATGGCTCCGTTCGCTACGCGCCTTGAGAGGAGAAACCCACTCCTCTCAAGGCTTTTAAAAGATGTAGCGACTTCGCTCATTGCTTCGGGGGTGTCTCAAAAGGTCAAAAACAGACCTTTTGAGACACCCCCTTTTTTTGGGGGGGACAGCAAATCGGCTTGTACAGCATCACGCCGACTCATAGAAAAAACAGGAGCGAGCATCACATGCCACTCCTGTTTTCCGATCAATTTGGTTAAATGTTAGCTATTTGCTCCTGTTATTCTATTTACAGCATCTTGAATTGTCGTAATAAGGTTGTCCATGCTTTCTTTAATCGATTCTGTTACTTGTGTTTGTTCTTCAATTGCCTCTGTTTGTTCTTGGATTGACTTGTTCATATTAGAGACTTCATCTGTTAAGCTGGAAAGAGCGAAAAACAGAACACCAATTCCGACTGTAGCTACAATGAGCCACATCCAGCCTTGATTGTACCAAGGCTTTTTATTATTAGAATGTCTTTTTTCATTTTTATTATTGTCCATACCAATCACACCTTTGTTGAATTGATTAGGAGCACTCGTAATCTATTTTTTATATACCCTGAATTGATCTATATAAACACCTCCCCAAAAAGGGAAGCCATTGAAAAAGGTAAAACCCAACCTTTTTCAGTGCCCTCCCCAAAAGGAGAGGTGATATTGTCACTATATCTTATTCGATTGGTGAAAAAAATATAGTGAATCCACGACATCTACATTCTTATTGTAGAGTTTTACAATGTTTGCGAGCCGTATTTTAGAGTTTCTGAGATTGTTGTAGAATCAGCTGCCAAATGCCTAATTTCCAAAAGGATAAGCTCTTATCCCGTCCCTGTTCAATAGGATATATAAGCTCTTAGGAAAAGGTGATGATATGTTTGTAAATGCATTTCACGGGTATGGTCCAGTTACTCCGCCACGGTATGGCCATGGGCACATTTGGCACCACCCGGGCTTTTATCCAGGTCATTATGGGCATGGACATGTTGGACATTATCCAGGGTACCATGGACATCCTCAACAGCAATGGCATCACGGATATCAGCAACCTCAACATGAAGCGCTAATTGAGCAAAAGCCTGCTCAAAAGAAAAAGAATCTTCATGATTATCATTGGCAGCATGGATACACGTTCGGACAAGGTACGGGTCAGTTCCCGGATTACTACAATCATAACTACTGATACTGATCTAAAAAAGGAACGAGAGCTAGCTAGTAGCTCTCGTTCCTTTTTCGTAAATATTACCACCATGGACGACGTGGATACCATGGGTTCCATGGAGTCCAATAAAACAATAGGTGATCTTGGTACGAAGGATTCCAGTGTCCGTGTTGACTTGGAGTATGGTTCACATGTGGATGAAGACTCATTTCTTGAAGCCAAGGAAACATATTATCACCTCTTTGTAAGCTGGATAATATAGTTTATTTGGCTTTTTTCAGATTAGAGCTTTTCCAAAAAAAAATTTATAGCGACAATTTGCTTTAACTAAGATTCTTGCTTTCTCTCTGTAGATTTATTTGAAGATAACTTTTCTCTGAGTTCTATTTCTTTCTCTATTAACTCAATAAATCTTGGGTCTAATTGAAGTGCGAGGGCTTTCTGTCTTGCATCTAATAGAATTTCATGATCAAGTCTCCATAACCCTGTGAAAGTGTTCTTCATCATATATCCCCCTTTGTATTGAGTCATATAGGTGAATACCACAATAATAAGTCCTTAAACATCATTCATACATTAATTATACAGTTTATAGACAATTTGGTGAAGGTATTTCGATGTGTATTCGTAAAAAAATGAGAGCTTTGGCGTTTGATGCCTAGCTCTCAATTGTTTACAAATGCTTTTTAGTCGTCATTTTTTCTCTTAAATATAGCTCATTATCCAACAATGTAATAAACTCTTCATCCAACTGGAGTTTCATTGCTTTGTTGCGTGCATCTAGTAAAATTTCTTTATCAACGTTTGCTAGAGCACTTTCCTTCTTGATACTTTGCATAAGAGAGCCCCCTATTTGAGTTTTATATATTTTCTACCACATTACTTCAATTCGTAAACATACTACGAATCTAAGCTAGTTTCGACTTTTTGTAATCTATCCATTATAATAAGAAGAAAAAAAGGATACGATTATGTCAATAAATCAGAATCTATCAGAGTGTGAACTGAAAAATAAAATAGAGAAGTTGAATCAACTAAATCAATCAATATTAGATTCAGTAGCCGAAGGAATCTATGGAATTGACCTACAGGCAAACGTCATTTTTTGGAACAAATCGGCTGAAGAGTTAACGGGTTTTCTAATAACTGATTTTGAGAAGCAAAATCTCCATGACTTAATCCATCATACAAATAAGCAAGGGGAGCACGTTCCTCTAATCGATTGCCCGGTTTATCATGCGTTACATAGTGGGGAAAGTATATTTGTTGAAGATGATATCTTTTGGAGAAAAGATGGTACTCCTTTTCCTGTTGAATACACAGTGAAGCCAATGATGGAAAAGGGAAAGTTTATTGGCACTGTCATTACGTTTAGGGATATCTCTGAGAAGAAGAAGACAGAGCAAATGCTAGCTGAATGGGAGAAGCTTTCGTTAGTTGGACAAATGTCTGCTGGGATTGCTCATGAAATTCGTAATCCAATTACGTCTTTAAAAGGCTTCGTGCAGCTAATTAGAGAGAGTAAGGAATTAAGAGAAGATTATTTTGACATCATAGACTCAGAGTTTAATCGCATAGAAACGATTATTAAAGAGCTATTAATGTTTTCAAAGCCTAAAGAAAGTAATTTTACTCAACATGATATAAAGGAGCTCATTACTCAAGTCGTAATGCTCATGGAGCCGCAAGCTATTTTGAAAAATATTCGAATTGATACAGAGTGGAACTCTAACGAAGCAATTATTTCGTGCCTCGAACATCAAATCAAGCAAGCCTTTTTAAACATAATAAAAAATGCAATGGAAGCGATGATAAATGGTGGAAATATCATCATAAAAGTAGATGCAACTGAGAATGATGTTCTTATTCAGGTCATAGATAATGGCCCAGGAATTCCAAAAGAGAAGCTTGGAAAAATCGGGGAACCCTTCTTTACGACAAAAGAAAGCGGGACTGGTCTTGGAATGATGGTAACAAAAAACATTATAAAAAATAACCATCAAGGAGCATTAGAGGTAGAAAGTGAAGCCGGTAAAGGGACGACGTTTCATATTCGTTTGCCGCTTGAAATGGATTGTTAGAGGGAAAGGTTTGATTGAATTTCCAAAAATATCACATCACATAATCAAATGTAGAGAACTGAAAAAAACACCAGTTCTCTTTTTGTTTTAATGGTTTAATGCAGTAAAGAGGGGTCTGACCCCCGGAAATAAACCGCTATTTCCCAAGTGTGTTTTTTGCCGCTAGATTTAAGGATTATTAACTAGTGACGAAACAGTTATAATAGAGGGTGAGAGAAGGAGGGACGATGGATGTCGAGGAATCAAATGACCGGTAGTTTTCAGTGGATGAAAACATTAAATAAGTCGACAATCTTAAATACAATTAGACTTCATAGCCCGATTTCTAGGGCTGAAATAGCAAAGAAAACGAAATTGACTCCACCGACGGTTACGAATATTGTTGCTGAATTAATCGAAGCCAATTTAGTAAGGGAAAGCAAGGTCGGCACGTCTCAGGGAGGTCGCAAACCAATCCTTTTAACGATTAATGACCAGCACTCATTTATTGTTGGAATTGATGTAGGTGGGCATATCGTTCGGGCCGTTGTGACGGATCTCAATGCAGCGATTCGAGCGAAGTGTGAGGTCGAACTTCCTAAGCAGTTAACGAATGATCTCTTGCTTGAGACGATCGTCACAGCCGTCGGTGCAGTCATTAAAAAGTCAAAGGTATCCAAAGAAAAAGTCGTTGGAATAGGCATTGGGATGCACGGGATTGTCGATCATATGAACGGGGTTGCTGTCTTTGCGCCCAATTTTCAATTGAGTGATATTCCAATAAAAGATACAGTTGAACAGCATTTTCAAATCCCGGCCTTTGTTGAAAACGATGTTCGTGCCTTAGCGTTAGGGGAAGCATGGTTTGGAAATGGCCAAGGGATCGACAATGTTATTTGTATTAACATTGGTGTCGGAATTGGGGCCGGGATCATTTTAAACAATGAGTTGTTCCATGGGCAAAATGGCATTGCTGGGGAATTTGGTCATATTATTGTCGATATTAACGGAAGTCGATGCTCCTGCGGAAGTTACGGATGTCTGCAAACGATTGCGGGTGGTGGTGTCCTCAGGGAGCGTGCCCTGCAGTCTGAAAGAAACGCGAAGCTGTTAGAAAAAGCGAATCACAATCCTGATGCAATTAATGGTGCGCTCATCTATCAATGTGCACAAGAGGGCGATGAGTTTTCAATCCAACTGTTAGCTGAAACTGGACGTTTCATCGGAGTTGGAGTAACGAATTTAATCAACTTAATTAACCCAACTCGAATTATCGTTGGAGGCGGTGTGTCAAAGGCCGGTGACTTTGTGTTAGGGCCGTTACGTGAGGTTGTTACGCAGAGAGCACTGACATCACAAGCGCGTGAGACGGAGATTATCGCATCAAAGTTAGGCGATAATGGAACGGTGATAGGTGCAGCAACGCTCGTGTTAAAGGATCTATTTAGCCCACAAGTTCCAAACTAATTAAGCGTTTGCAATATACTTTTGATAAAGGGGTTTTATTTTATTAAAAGTATGATACAATCTTTATTAATTAAATTAATTAATAAAGTTTGTCTTTAATAGAAAACCATTAAAATGAGGTGTGCACATATGTGGAATACGACGAGTCTTTTAGAAAAGTTAGATCAGCTGTTTCCTGAATCTGATAAAGAAAAGCGCTTATTCTTTGCTCCGGGACGTGTGAATTTAATCGGAGAACATACAGATTACAATGGTGGATATGTTTTTCCTGCGGCACTGACGATCGGAACAGAAATGGTCGTTCGTGAGCGCGAGGATGGAACATTCCACTTAGCGAGTACGAACTTCGAACAACGTGTCTCTTTTACGTTAGATGAATTAACGTACGAAGAAGATGATGACTGGGGCAACTACCCAAAAGGAATCATCAAAGAGCTCGTAAATGAAGGCGTTGTCTTAAAGGGTGCAGACATCCTGTACGAAGGAACAATTCCAAATGGCGCAGGGCTTTCTTCTTCAGCTTCAATCGGAATGGTGACAGCTTATGGGTTAGCTGAATTAGCCAAAGCTCCCCTTTCACGAGTCGATTTAGCGAAGCTTTGTCAGCGCATGGAAAACCATTTTATCGGCGTAAATAGCGGCATTATGGATCAATATGCTGTAGGCCTTTGCAAAGAAAAGCATGCGATTTATTTAAATACGATGACGATGCACGCAGAGGATGTTCCTTTAGAGCTTCATGGCCACAAAATCGTGATTACGAATACAAACAAGCGCCGAGGTTTGGCAGACTCAAAATATAATGAGCGCAGAGCGCAATGTGAGGAAGCATTACGCAGAATTCAAGCGAAAAAGCCTGACACACAAACATTAAGTGACCTAACAAGCAAAGACCTTCCAGAAATGGAAGCACTAATCCAAGATGACCTGCTTTACCGTCGTGCGAAGCATGTGGTAACAGAAAATAAGCGCACAAACGGTGCGAAAGAAGCATTGCAAAACGGCGACCTAGCTATTTTTGGTAAGCTCATGATCGGTTCCCATCTTTCGTTAAAAGAAGATTATGAGGTAACAGGAAAAGAGCTTGATGCTTTATTTGAAGCACAAAGAAAAGTAGAAGGCTGTGTTGGTACACGTATGACGGGAGCTGGCTTTGGCGGGTGTACCGTAAGTGTTGTGAAAGCAGAAGCAGTTGATACATTCAAAGAGCAAGTGACAAAAGAGTATGAAAAGGAAACAGGGTTAACACCAACCTTTTATATTTGCGAAGCTGGAAACGGTGTTCATGAACGTCAATTGGAGGTGCAAAAGTAAATGAGTGTCTTAATTACAGGTGGAGCTGGATACATTGGAAGCCATACGGTTCTCTATTTTTTAGATAAGGGTGAGGACGTTGTTGTATTAGATAGTTTAGAAAAAGGGCATAAACAAGCACTTTTAGATGGAGTTACTTTCTATCAAGGATCGATTCATGATGAGGCTCTTCTCGGTGACATTTTTGAAAAACACAATATTGAAGCCGTTGTTCATTTCGCAGCTTCATCCTTAGTTGGAGAAAGTGTTGAAAAGCCTCTAGATTACTATGAAAACAATGTCATTGGCTCTCACACGCTTGTGAAGCAAATGGTGAAGCATGAAGTAACGCATATTGTCTTCTCATCAACAGCTGCGACTTACGGTGAGCCAAAAAACATTCCAATTAAAGAAACGGACCCAACGATTCCAACGAATCCTTACGGTGAAACAAAGCTTGCGATGGAGAAAATGTTCCGCTGGTGTGACGCAGCATACGGATTAAAGTCGGTTTGCTTACGCTATTTTAATGCAGCAGGAGCGGATCCAGATGGCCGCATCGGGGAAGACCATACGCCTGAATCTCACTTGATTCCAATCGTTTTGCAAGTCGCATTAGGACAGCGTGAACAGGTACAAATTTTCGGTGAAGATTATGATACAAAAGATGGAAGCTGCATCCGCGACTATATCCACGTCATGGACTTAGCAGAAGCGCATTATTTAGCATTAGAAAAATTACGTCGTGACAACACCACATCGATTTACAACTTAGGAAATGGGAAAGGGTTTACTGTAAAAGAAGTGATCGAGACGTGCAGGCAAGTAACAGGTCACGAGATTTTAGCTGTTGTCTCAGAAAGAAGAGCGGGAGACCCAGCAACGCTGATTGCTTCAGCAGAACAAGCAAATCTTGAGCTAGGGTGGCAGCCACGTTATCCAGAGTTGAAGACGATCGTTGAGCACGCTTGGAAGTGGCATGTGGCTAACCCAACAGGCTACGATAAAGAGATCGCAGTAAATAAATGATAGAAAGGATGTCAGACATGGGTGTACACATTCATGAACAAATTGAACGACTCCTACATTACGGTTTACAAAAAGGTCTCATTACGAAGTGGGACCTCGATTATAGTCGAAATCAAATCTTTCAAGTATTAGGAATCGATGACGCAGAGCCGGTTCAAGTTGAAAAGGAAGAGTTAGAGACGCCGGTTGAGATCTTAAGTGAAATAGTAGATTGGGCGGCAGAACATGACATTCTTGAGGAAAATACCGTTACGTATCGTGATCTATTAGATACGAAAATCATGGGCTGTTTAACAGCACGTCCTTCAGAGGTTGTGAAAGATTTTTATGAGCGTTATGAAAATAGCCCAACAGATGCAACGAAGGCTTTTTATCAATTTTCAAAAGATGTCCATTACATCCGAACAGACCGGATTGCGAAAAATGAGCATTGGTATGCGCCAACCGAATACGGCGATATGGAAATCACGATTAATCTATCTAAGCCAGAAAAGGATCCGAAGGCGATTGCAGCCGCAAAGCAGCTTGCATCGACCTCATATCCGGAATGCTTGCTATGTAAAGAGAACGTCGGCTTTGCCGGAAGAGTGAACCACCCTGCCCGACAAAATTTACGAATCATTCCGCTAACGTTAACAGAGGAGCAATGGTACCTTCAGTTCTCGCCTTATGTTTATTACAACGAGCATGCAATTGTCTTTTTAGGCGAGCATGAGCCGATGAAAATCTCTCGGAAAACGTTTGCGAGGTTGCTTGAATTTGTCGAACAGTTCCCACATTATTTTCTCGGATCAAATGCAGATCTGCCCATTGTCGGAGGATCGATTTTAAGTCATGATCATTTCCAAGGTGGAAGCCATGACTTCCCGATGGCTCAGGCGCCGATTGAACATTCGTTTTCGCTTGAAAAATTCCCGGACGTTCAAGCAGGAATTGTGAAATGGCCGATGTCTGTTGTTCGGCTTCAAGGAGAGTCGCGTGACTCACTCGTTGAGGCTGCGGATTATGTCCTCGCTCAGTGGAAACAGTATGAAGACCGCGATGTGGATATTCATGCGTTTACAGGTGATACACCTCATAACACGATTACGCCAATTGCGCGCAGACGTGGGGAATTGTTTGAGATCGATTTGGTGTTGCGTAACAACCGCACAACTAAGGAGCATCCAGATGGTCTTTTCCATCCGCATGCTGAAGTACATCATATTAAAAAAGAAAACATTGGCTTAATTGAAGTAATGGGTCTTGCCGTGCTCCCGGGACGTTTGAAAGAAGAGTTAGAGGAGCTTGCGGACGTGTTGCCAACCGATGATGCGGAGGCGGTCATTTCTCGTAGAGAGAGCATTGTGAAGCATCTTGAGTGGGCTTTGAAAATGAAGGCGGCTCATCCAGAGTTGTCAGAAGAGAATGTGACATCGATTTTACAGGATGAAGTAGGAAACGTATTTGCAACGATCTTGGAGCATGCGGGTGTGTTCAAACGGAATGATAAGGGAACAGCTGCATTCCTACGTTTCATCGAATCATTATGATTGAACAAGTTAATGAGCTAACGGTGGGGTGTTAGTTCATTAACTTTTTTTTAGAGAAAACGAGGGCACTGAAAAAGTCTTTTTAGCCGATTCGAGGATAACTACCTTTATAGCAACAATCTTTACGAAAAGCAGCCTTAGCCAAAGAGGATGAAGACTCAATGCCATGACACGGAGTAAGGAAAAGAGCTTCATGGAGTTGATGAAAGCCTAATCGGCCAAAATAGAGCAAGGAAAAGGCCTTCATCGAGGTGATGAAGACCCAAACCCTCAAAACAGAGCAAAGAAAAGTTCTTCATTGAGGGGATTATATAACTAGTGTTCAGTTGACTGCGGTTTGAGGCAGCTTTGTCTCCTGCTACTCTATCATCTTTTTCTGCTCCACACCCCGATAAGTCTGTTGGTACAAGTTTTCTGGCAGTTTTAAAATTGATTGGTTGACGAGGTCGAGCTTGTTCTCTATCCGGTGAAGAAGGTAGAGAGTCACAATGACCGGAAAGCCAAACTCACTTAAAACTGGCAGCCATGCATCCATGTGAATGTCCTCCTTTCGAAAAAAAGAGGGAGGATACAATTTCCTCCCTCTCCTTACTCTTTAAATTTCAATATCTTCAACAGTACGATCAACAATTCTCGCGGATTTCTTAGCGACAATGTCTCCACCAGAGGATAGAAACGCATTTTGCGCGACAATCGTATCCATCGCTGAACTAACGGCAGCGGCATTCGGTGGGTAGACTGGGTTGTCTAGAGAAAGAGTGACATTGCCACCCATTTCGTTTTCAAATACTAACTCAAGTCGTTTGCTCAAAGTATTTCCTCCTTTCTAGTCATTTTTCAAACCATTACATCAAGCTGTGAATGTTCGTACGGTCAACAGAGACTAGGTCCCACTCTTGAAGAGGAGCTAATACAGTTGCAACCGATGTAAGCTGCTGATCGGTAGCTGTTGGTTTGACGTTGTTGAAGCTCTTCGTTCTTCGAATTGGGTTACCCTCGTTGTCTTGACCGTTTTCCAAACTTAGGATTAAGCGAGAATCGACTAGCATCGTATCACCTCCTCTCACTTTGTATATATAAGAGGGAGTGGGAAAACGTTTAGAGGCAGGGAAGAAATTTTTTGAAAAATGAGCAGGTAGAGGGTTTAACTGTAACTAAATGATAAGTTTAATAAAGCGAACCCAGTTAAAATACAAGCTAGCATTAAAAAAACCAACTACTCATGCTTCACCCCTCCTTTCTTACTCATATATGTACAAGTAAGGAGGGAGTGCTTGTCTGTACCTAGATTATGTTTTGTGAAAAATTCTTCTACCCCATTTTTTCTAACTTGTGACCATCACCTAAACGGATTTTTTATTTGGACATACAATGTAGCATAACTGGTGGAAGGAGGGGAAAAGATGAGCTACTATGGATACGGATATGGCTGCTGCGATTATGGTCCACAGGTGGCAGGTGTGTACCATCGACCTGGAACAGGGTTTGCGTTAATCGTAGTTCTGTTCATTTTATTAATCATTGTTGGAGCTGCTTTTGTAGACGATAAAAAACGTTGCTAATAGAAGCTCTAATGAGAAAGCGCCTTGATTAGGCGCTTTTTTATTGGAAGGAACTGATCCGTCGTCTCGAGCCCAATTTTCTCAAGGCCACTGAAAAAGGTGTGGTTTTTACCTTTTTCAATGGCCTCATTTTCTCATATCCTGAGACCTCATAGGAGTCGAGAGTGGTTTATGTAGAAATAAAAAATGCTGGAGACGTTATACCGCCTCTAGCATTTTTTTATACCCTTAAATCCTCGTTCAGTAATCTTGCCATAATAACCGCAAATTGAATCCGAGAAATCGGTTGATTAGGTCGAAACGTTCCATCAGGATATCCACCGACAATACCAAGCTCAACTAGGATAGGGAGAGCTTCTGCTCCTGTTGTTGTTTCACTCACATCAGAGAACGTCTTCTCATAGTCTCCTTCTCCTTCTAAATTGTAGGCTTTTCCAATAATCTTGACCATTTGTCCACGTGTCATAAAGTTATTAGGTCCAAATGTTCCATCTGAGTAGCCAGATAAAACGCCTCTATTTGTAGCTTCTAGCACATAACCTGAGGCAAAGTAGTCTTGTCTAACATCTGGAAATCCCGTACTTCTTTGTGTACCATCCCAATTACTGGAACGCCCAATCATTGCAACGGCTTGACCACGTCTCACCTTATCTTGAGGTTTGAAGTATTGGTTGTTGTTATACCCTGTAATAATGTTTCTTTCAAATAAGTAGCTAATATGTTCAGCTGCCCATGAATTCATACTTACATCTTTGAAAAAATGCAAAGTAGGATCAGTAGAACCTTTCTTAATAGGGGGCTGGACTAGTCCGAAGCCAAATAATTCGTCACGCCCTCGTACTCCTAAATCGAGAGCATTGTTCCTGACGAGCCTGCGAATTTCAATATTAGAAGCGTTAGGATATGCTTCTTTATAAAGGGCAATGACACCAGCAACAAATGGAGAAGACATGGAAGTTCCATCCATATGTGCAAAACCATTATTTAAAAATGTGCTGTAAATATCAACACCAGGTGCCGTTAATTCAATGGCTGCGCCTGTGGCAGAAAACTTAGCTATCTTGTTATTTTTATCAAGAGCAGAAACAGCGATCACACTTCCGTATCGTGCAGGGTACTGTACAGGCATAGGCTTATCAAAGTTGCTATGCTTGTTACCGGCTGCAGCGACAATGATTACACCGCGTTCATGGGCTTCGTCTACTGCAGACCTTAATGCTGTATGTGATTCATCGGTACCTAAGCTTAAGTTAATAATATCCATTCCATTATTAACAGCCCACTCAATCCCTCGAATTGTATCATTCAGTCGTCCCATACCGTTTCGATCCAATGTTTTGACAGCATATAATTGAACTCCTTGAGAAACACCAGGAGCCTTACTTGCAGTGGAAGCAATAATTCCAGCTGCGTGAGTGCCATGTCCAAAATCATCATTGTAAGAGTTTGTATAATTAACCATGGATACCCCACCTGCTACTTTAAGAGCAGAGTGATTCGTTGCAATGCCGCTATCAATGACAGCGATTTTGACTCCTTTTCCAGAATAACCAGACTCCCATGACTGAGGAATATTTAAATGTTCAATTCCCCAATTTTTTGAGGTGGAAGAAGTTGATGTTAGCTGGATGTTTGGTTCAACAGTATGAATACTAGAATGTAAGATTAGTTGTTCAAGCTGGTCACTACTAGTTTGCACAACCACACCTGGAAATAAGTCAAAACGCTCAATAATCTCAATATGTGCATTCTCTAAAACTGCTTCATCTATGTGATCGTTAAATGTAATAATGTATTCTTCCACTTCTTTTGCATGATCAAGTCCTAGTAAAAAAACTAGACTTAACATTATAAGTATAAATGGTTTTGCCTTCATGAACAGCCTCCCCGTATTCGTTTGTAACGATGACTCTTACTATCATACCTAAAATTTCAAAAAATTTGAAGAGAGTATCGTTGGAAATAAAAAAGGGGATATCCCAAAAGGTCTGCTTTTGACCTTTTGGGATATCCCCGAAGCAATGAGCGTAGTCGCTACATCTTTTAAAAGCCTTGAGAGGAGTGGGGTTCTCCTCTCAAGGCGCGTAGCGAACGGAGCCATTGCCCCTCTGTTGCGGACCTTTGAGACATCCACTTTAAAATATATTATTCATATAATGCACGGTGTAAGAAAACGGCAAGCTGTGCTCTGGTTGTTGAATTATTTGGTCTAAATGTGTTGTCATTATGTCCAGTTGTAATTCCACTTGCTGCCAATCTTTGGATAGCATCAAACGCATTTGATGATGAAGGAACGTCTGCAAATCCAGCAGCTGTTACAGCTTCAGGTAAATCAAAAGCTCGGTCAAACACAATCGCTATATGTGCTCTAGTAAATGGATCATTCGGACGGAAGTTGCCATTTGAATCACCTTTGAATAATCCCGCATCTACTACTGCTTGAATTTCATCATAGCCACTTGTATTAGAATGAACGTCATTAAAGTCACCAGAGTAATTCGTTGGTTTTAAGTCTAATGCTCTTGCTAATAATCGAGCAACTTGAGAGCGAGTAATTTCATTGTTTGGCTTAAAAGTAAAGTCACTATAACCATTAATGATTCCGGATTCTCCAAGTCTTTTAATCATGTCATGTGCCCAAAAAGAGTTATCGACATCATGATATTGACCAGCTGGCAATGAAACAGGCTTTGCTTCTTGCACAGTTGGTTGTTTTTCTTCAATCACTCGTTTAGCCCCTAAATAACGAGGGCCCCAGTAATGAGGATCATTAATGGAAGACGTACTCACTCCATTGGAAGAGGATGCATGTACAAATTGATTGTTACCTATGTATACACCAGAGTGTGAGGCTCCCGGTTGATAAGTTTCAAAGAAAACGAGATCACCAGGTCTTAGGTTCGATTTAGAAACGTTTTGCCCAACACGATATTGTTCTGCAGTTGTACGTGGAAGCGAAATTCCAACTTGATCATAAACGTAACGCATAAATCCAGAACAATCAAAACCACTTGGTGTTGTTCCTCCCCATCTGTAAGGAACTCCTATTTGTGCTTTGGCAGTTGCAACGACTTTGTCTGCTGTTGACGACGCACTTACCTGATTACTAGGATACAATGTAACTAGTAAAATGACGGCAAGAAGAGTCATCATTATTCTACTAAACAAGAAAATCACTCCTAAATTTCTACAATATGTATGTTTTATATCATTTATTACGGGTATGTACTCTGTTAGTCTATCATAAGAAAGAAGTGTCGAATATTACAGTTTCGTAACAGAATAATGTCAAACAATGAAAAGAAAATTGTAATAATTGGTAGTTTTATGATGCAATTACTTTGAATTCATTCTTAGATGAAATATCGCTTGTTTTCGGCTAACCCATTTATGTACAATAGGAGGAGTGATTAATTGGCGTAAATTGTAGTTATTTGTTGTCATAAATAGGAGAGATAGTTATGAAAAGAAAGATATCAGCAGGGATCATACTTATGGTCATAATCATCTTAACAGGTTGTCGTGAATCAATTTCAACGGAAGAAGTCTATGATGAAGGCTTGGCCCAATTAGAACAATTAGAAACCGTGTCATTATCAAGGACGCAAAGCTTACGAGCTCAACAGCAGACATTTCGCAGTACGATGGAGGCAGATGTACAATTTGAGCCGTTAGAAATGTATGGAACGATTGAAATGTCCTTACTCGATTTGCGGGAACCTCTGCAATTTCAAATGTATTTAAATGATGATGAATGGCTTACTTTGCCAGACCATCAAGGAGCTACATGGGAAACAAATGATCGTGAACAATTTGATGACGTAGTTTTTGAAAATATATCTTCGTTATTATCAATTTATAAGCCATATCGCCATGAATTTCTAATGAAAGAAGTGGATGTAGTATTTGCAGAAGATGTGACAGAAGTGGAAGTTATTGATGAGGCTGAGGAAGTAGACCTCGAACTGGAAGAAAATGAAAACAAGCAAATCGTTGCAGCTTATGAAGTATCGTTTCGAGGTTCTGATGAAAAGTATAAGCCTCTTGTTCGCAGTCACCTTGAACAAATGAATTTAAGCGAATTACAAGGAGTAGATTTAGATTTTGTTATGGAATCAGTTGAAATTGAGCGGATTGATATGATTGTGCAAGTAGATCAAGAAACGTTTGATATCCTAAGGTTCCAAACCAGGTTTCGATATTTAGTAGAAGTTCTTGATGAATTTCATGTCATTGATGAGTCGGTAATTATTAATTTACGAGATCATAATGAGCCAATTGACTTTGATCAGTTGCGAGAACAAGCTATATAAATAAAAGCAGAGCGTGCTCGCACGCTCTGCTTTTTTGAATGCCTTTATATCCCTTCATCAAAAACAGAAGGCTTAAACGTCTCGATTCGTTCAATTAATTCTATACCTGACACGTTATCATTAACATTAAGGCGGTTAATTCGCAGAGGATTGTCAGTTATATGGCTTGTTCGTCTCCCTGTTAGTAATACCAATTCAAATCCGACATCTTGAACAATTTGTTCGGTTGTATCGTTAAAGGCTCCAAAAGGATAAGCGAAGGAGAAGACCTTTGTTCCAATTTCTGTTTCAATGACATCAATTGATTTTTGTAAATCATCAAAAATCCGAGTATAGTATTGCTCGTCTATTTCCTCTTGATCATCCCGTTCCTCACGAAGAAGCATGGCTTCAAGGCCCTTTTTTTCTCGATGATGCAAATCAAACGTATGGCTTTGAATATCAATCAACCCGGACTGGACCATCTCACGAGCATGGTCCCATGTAAAGTGGGGGATGTTCAATCGTTCTTTCCCCATTTTGCTAGCGATAACGTAGATCGTTGCATTCATATTTAACTCTTTTAAAATCGGAAAAGCAAATTCATAGTTACTTAGATAGCCGTCATCGATTGTGATCCAAACGGGCTTATCTGGTAGACCATCATGTTTCTTTTGATAAAACTGTAGAGCTTGTTCGGTCGTAATAGTTTCATAGCCCGCTTCTTTTAATGCGAGTAATTGACTCTTAAACATTTCTGGAGTTACGGTCATGGATGGGTAATTCGTGATTTCTTCTTCAAAATGATGATACATGAGTACAGGAAGAAACTCTGATTTCGCGTATAGGTTAAGCTTATTTGATGTGTTTTCTAGGACATATGACTCGTTATTCTCTAGAACAAGTTCTGGATTATAGGTTTCTTCGGACTGGAAAATGCTATATAAACATGTACCAATGGTTATTAAAATAATGGACGTGGCAAATAGGCTTCTCAATGAAATGCTCCTCACATAAAAGTTAGTAAGTAGTAGTCGAAAACTCCTATATTAGATTATCATTTTATTACGAGAATGCCTATGAGGCTTTAAGTGGAAAATAGAAATATAAGTGAAAAGCGAAGCCACTGAAAAAAGGTACCATTCAATTTTTTTAGTGGCAATGACTCCGCACGCTAAAAAAGCCTGATATGAGAAGATCGCTAGTATAGATGAAGACCGAAGTTTTTTAAGATAGTTTGAGAAAAGGTCTTCATAGTGCCGATGAAGACAGAAGGAAGAGGGGAGAGGTCGAGAAAATGAGCTTCATAGCTATAATGAAGACCAATTTTAATGTAAATCAGTTGCAAAAAGTCTCTCATAACTCAAATTACAACTTTAACTTGTATCTCTACAATAAAATGTAAAAATGCACACGAGAGTTTCACATAAAATACCTCGTGTGCATACGTTGTTATTCACTTACTTCAAAACTTGAATCCCATCAATATGAATTCTTTCATTCGTAGCTTCAGATCGGCTCTCACCTTTCACAACAATCGTAACTGTATGCTCACCATGTTCTAATCCGGTCAACTCAAATAACTCATTTTGGAAGACTGCATTAGGTTGATAAGTGTCGACTTCAGCAATTAGCTCATCGTTTACATAAACATCAGCTAACCCTTGAGTACTTGCGCTGTATCCATACCAAATAAATCCTGTTCCTTCAAAGGTGAAAGAGACTTCACTAGCTTTTTCGTTTGAGAAGATAGCTAGTTGATCTCTATGTTCAGCAATTCTGCTTTGTTGCCATGTTCCAGAGTAATGGAAGATCGGACTATTTGCATTGTAAAAATCAGCGGTTCCGGCGATATTGTTTGTAGAAACATTTAGAATGTGAATGACATTGCCTTCACGGGTGTGGCCTGTAACAACACTTGAACCAAAATCATTAATTTGGAGAACATTGTTTTCATCGATAGAAGCAACATCTGCGTCACTTGTTTCCCAGCGTACAACGTTAGTATTGATTAACTCAACTGTACTACCTAGTTCTACCGTTTCGTTGTTTTGCTTAATATGAGAGACATCGATGGTTAACTCAAGAACAACTTCATTAGCTGTCGAGAAAGTAATCGTAGAAAATCCCTCTTCTTGTAAAAGTAATGTACCGTTTTCTCCTACTTCCACGACTGTTTCATCACTAGAATCAATTTGGATTTGCTCCAATTCCGGGAACGATACATCAATTGGTGTGTCTGTAAAATACGTTCCACTCCATCCAGCAGGTAAATCACTTGCATCTCGTCCAGCAATTTTCCAATTTAGCTCAGGATCAACGGTATCTATTGTCATTTCACCTATTCCACTTAAGTTAAAATAGCTCAAAAGATGAGCTTGAACGAAATCTGGTCTCCCTTCGGCAAAGCGGCGCATTGTATCGACTTCATCATTCCATTTTTCAACATCGACAGGTGCACCCCAACGATCTATATGACTTGGCATCTCAGGCTCAATAACCGCAGCCATGTTATCAATCGTTTGAATGACATGATCTGATTCGAAATTCGTATTTAAATAATGAGCAAAGCGTGAGATGAATGTCTCACGGAATGAATCATTTTCAAGAAGTGTTCGTAATAAGAACGTCGAGTAATCTGGATTTGGCCAGCTTGTCCCACCTGGTTCTGTAGCAAACGCGAGCGTATGATGAGCAACGGTCCCAATAGCTCCAGGTAAGTCAAAGGCGAAATCAAGATCATAGACAGACCAGCGCCACTTCCCATCAGGCCGCTCACGCCAATAACGGTTGTTATTTCCCGGCCAATCTGTGTTTCTGACAAAAATTTGTGCAATTTGATAATCAATAAAATTGTTTACATCAATTTGGTTTGCAACATGTTCATAGACGTCAGGTTGTGATAGATCATTTTCTCTCATATAGGCAAGGAGAGCAACATAATCATCATTTGTTCCCTCTATAATCGTTGCATCTCTTTCAAGAAAATCAAGATTTTGAGGGTCGACACCATGTTTGATTTCGTAATAATGGCTATCATACCGCTCTCTCAAGTTATAAATACCCCAATACTCGCCATTTACATATAGCGTAGTAGGGCGGTATAACTGTGTTTCTAAGTCGAAATCTTTTATTAGTTCTTGAAGCATGGCATCACGGAACAATGTGTTATTCCAATCGTTTCCGGAATTTCTTAAAAGTAACCGGTTATACTCACTTCGCGTGTCATCTTCAAAGAATGGGTAACGGAATCTATTTTCACCGTAATCACTCCTAGCATAAAGACGGAATGACTTTCGATCAACGGTCCTTGATGCACCTCCATGCATTCGGATACCTGCACCTTGTGATAAGACTCGCTCTCCGTCTTTTTCGAAAAACTCGAGGTTAATTGGGCGTTCCCATTCTACTCCGCTTTGCGCAAAGTTTCCAGTGTGATGTGGGTTCGGTGCATCTGGGTTGTAGTAAATACCTGGTACATAGATACCAATTTCTCGGTCAAATAGGTTGGCTGGATCAGTAGAAATAGAAACAATTGGTAATGTTGTGTCAACACCAATTAAGTATGTGTGAGTAACCTCATCACTTTCCTCTATCCCTTCCGCGAAAAACTTAGCACGAATAACCGTATTCTTTGCAATTTCAATAGGATCACTATAAGCAGTTGCTGTTTCATCTGGAGCTGAACCATCCGTTGTATAACGAATGACACCTTCAGCATCTCCTTCAGTAGATATGCTTACCGCAATCTCAGAATCGAACAATCCACCTGTTTCAGAAAAGACTAAGTGATGTTCAGGCCGTGCAAAGTCTTTATCTTTGATTAAGTCATATGCCCCGGAAAGTAAGATCCAATCTGTAATGGGATTTCCTTCTAAATAAAGACGCTCACGTAAAGTGGGTAACGTTGTTAACACTTCAACGGATCTAATATCGTTATATCTTGCATTTAAGTCGTTAAGCTCTGTCAATTTACTAAGAGGAGTTAAATCATCAATTTTGTTTTCACGAATGTTTAGTGAAAGTAAATTTGTTAAATCTCCAATTGGTTCCAAGCTCTCAACTTTATTCCCACGTACATTTAAGGAAGTTAATGCTCTTAATTGAGCTAATGGCTCAAGCGTAGTAATGTTATTATCTCGAACGTCCAAGCTTTCTAGTCGAATCATCCGTTGCAATGGTTGCAAATCAATAATTTTATTGCCAGATATGTCTAAACTTACTAAGCTCTCAAAGGCTTGTATCCCTTCAATGGAGGTGATGCCACTATTTGCTAGGGAGAGCTTTTCTACTCGATTGAGCATATCTTTGCGGATAGCTTCTTCTTCTAATTGTAATTCTGTCCGAATGGCTTCTTCAAAAGCAGGATCTTCAAATACCAATTTTTGATCATCGGCAATTTGAAATCCTAAGCCCCATATTAGGGCAATAATAGGGATAAGCCATAGTAAATTCTTAAACAATTGCTTCTTCAATTTATGAGTCCTCCTGTATGAAACCTGAATATGATCATGAATTCAAAACGATTTTCCCATTAGTAAAACTCTTAGAATTTGTAATGACAGTTGAATTCAACCAGTGTTATACTACTAATTATGTTAACGTTCTGTAAAAATCAATAGTCTTATTATAAAGACTTTGTAAAGCTTAAGTCCAATATAATTTAAGGTGGTGATTGGTCTTGGCACTTGAGATATTTAGTCGTTTTGAAGTGAAATATTTAATCCCATATAATATTTACGAAAAATTAGTCCCTTATTTATTAGAAAGAATGCGATATGACAAATTTGGTACAAATGGTTATTATAA
The DNA here is from genome assembly GCF_056619925.1 of Halalkalibacter sp. HAAS-P013. Classification (NCBI taxonomy): domain Bacteria; kingdom Bacillati; phylum Bacillota; class Bacilli; order Caryophanales; family Bacillaceae; genus Halalkalibacter; species Halalkalibacter sp. HAAS-P013. Next base: position 134,241 of record NZ_JBWQTU010000012.1, on the reverse strand, counting down.
CATTGTTAGCTTATATTTTGATTCCCCTGATAAAAAGATTTATTATGAAACAAGAAATAAACTTAGGTTCAGACAAAAGCTTCGACTTCGTGTTTATGAAGATGCAACGATTGAGGGGCCCGCATTTTTAGAAGTGAAGCAAAAGTATAACAATGTTGTTAATAAGCGTCGTACGAAAATTAAATTAAGTGACGCTTACCATTACTTACAAAGTGGCACAACTGATTTTATGGAAGGCTACGACCTTTCAAACCCGCAAATCCTAAAAGAGGTTCATTCGTTCAAGAGCTTATATGACTTAGATCCTCGAATCATTGTCAGCTATGATCGCCAGGCGTTCCATGGTCTATATGAAGACGACTTGCGTGTGACGTTCGATTTTAATTTAATGTGCCGTGATGATAACTTGCGGGTAGAAGATGGACCACAAGGGAAGCACTTTGTTGATCCGAATTTAGTTATTATGGAAGTGAAGGTTACGCATAGTGTCCCGCTTTGGTTAACGCGTCTACTTAGCGAATTTGAATGTAAAAAGCAAAGTGTCTCGAAATTTTGTACAAGTATCGATTTAATGGAAGAAGCTCGTAGGGACGCTGTAACATTGAGGGAAAAAGTCATTATTTAGCTTGAGGAGAATACGATGAATCAATTGTTTGAAGAACTTCAATTTTTTGCAGATCATACTACACGGTTAGCTGTAATTGAGTCATTTGCAGCCATTATTTTAAGTTTTATTTTAAGCTTACTGATTACATGGGTTTATAAACTCACTCATAAAAAAGGTCAATATTCGCAATCATTTATTCATACAATCATTATTATGTCTGTCGTTGTTTCAGTCATTATGATTGTCATTGGAAATAATATTGCTGTAGCCTTCGGTTTGGTCGGGGCATTCTCAATTATTCGCTTTAGAAGTGCGATGAGTGATCCGAAAGATATTGCATTTATCTTTTTTGGAATGGCAACAGGAATTGCTTGCGGATTAGGCTTTTATATTTTAGCTATTTTATTTGCGATTACGCTGTCTGTTTTAATCTACATTTTATTTATTGTTGATTACGGTAAGAAAGATGTAGAAGAAAAAACACTGAAAGTAACAATTCCAGAGAACTTACACTATGAACAGTTATTTGATGAATTGTTTGATAAATACTTGAAAAGCTATACTATGCAGCAAGTTGAAACGACAAGTCTTGGGACTATGTATCAACTGACATATACGATTACGTTAAAGGAAGGCGTGACAGACAAAGAATTTATGGACGCCATCCGTGAGCATAATGCTAACTTAAAAGTATCCATAATTATGCCGTCGCGCGTGTATTAATACGATGACGAGGCTGGCTCATAGGTCAAAGATAAGACCTTTTGAGCCAGCCTCGTTTTTGTTTTAAAATGCAAAAAAGAGGGGATCGCCTTAACGGGTTCCGTTTCCTATCGCGAAACGTCAATTTGCAAAGGGAAATGCAAACCAAAACGTAATTCTTTTTGCGCAGGTATGAGAATTCATAGGCGGAGAATTTCCTCCTAATGTATATAAAGGAGGTTAAGAAGCGGAGATAAGCGGAGATATTCCCGTTAACTGCTCTAATTAAGGAAAAATCTAAAGATTTTGATAATATAAGCGGAAAAACTCCCCTTATTATTAAGGAAATATGGGTATTTCCCAATTTAGCCGGAATTTCTCCCTTTATTTTTCAAACACAGTGAAATTATCATTCAGTTATAACAGTGCTTAACCAATATTTTCTGTATATCAATTTGCAAGTAAAAATATAGTGTCTTTTTCTGCGGTACACTGGCTATTGTATCCCCGCATTTTAATAGATAAATTGCATTACAAATCCCCCGAAAATAATTATCGAACTCCCTTTATATCAACAAAAATAGACCTTCAAATTCCCATACAATTTGAAGGTCATTTTGCTTTACATTTTTAATGTTTGCGATAGTTAACGGAACCCGTTAGGATCACCTAAGGTCTTTGTTTGACCTTGGGCGATCCCCCTAAATGCAATGGTTCTTATTTATACAGCTTTTCAAAAGCTTCAACCATATATTGCTCTAAAACAGGTCCTAGCGTTTCAGAATATAAAGTGGAAAGGTGATGATTGTCACGGTAAATTAATACATTTCCAATAACAGCCTCACACGTTCCCTCGGGACAGAAATAGTCGGATAGGTCGATAAAGAATACATTGGAAGGAATCCCTTCTGTGTTTTCCCACGGAGGAATGTCGGACAAGGCGTCTTGTCTTGGAACGGAACATTCATCAGGATTTACCTCGACACATAAAGGAATATCATCTGCCATCCTCGGATTATCACGGATGGCGATAACTTCAGTAATGCCTTCGAGCTTTTTCCATTGATTGAGATATCCTGGAGGGACGGTATCGCCTCTATTGACGTTTGCTGTTGTAAATATGAAATCAGGTGGATCTGTTGTTAGTGGATCAAGAACATTTTCATTCCACTCCATACAAGACTCGTTCAGGATTCCATCGAAATCATCATCGGAAAATCTGCAGCCATCTTTATTATAAACATCGATTCTTATATTCAATCTTTCTGACATTTCTTCTAAAGCAGGGAACCAGTGCCCTGAATGGGAACCACCGACAAGAGCAATCGTATAGTCAGGGTTTTCTAGGTTACCATACGAGCAGAGCGTTACCCTAGGGTCATTTAAACCGGAGTAGCAGTTCAACTCTTCTTCATTATAGAAAGTTGGCAAGTGAGCTTTTGCCTGAACGGCATTGGGCAACGGCTCTAACCCAGGGGTTGGTTCAATTCCATAAAAAATCGATTGTGCACCTGGATAATCCTTAATAGAATGGTACCCATCTAAGGATTGGCTATTGGCAACATATACGCTCCAAGCGGTACCGGCGACGAGAACAGGAACCATGAAGCTCACCAAAATGGCTGATAACTTGACCTTTGATTGCTTTACATTCATGTTACGGACTGGTGACTCGATTATTTTTACTGATGCCATTGATAATGCTATTGAAGCAAGGATAATCGCAACCCCGCCAAAGATCGACACAGTCTCAGTCCTAAAGTAATCATAATAGAAAACCAAGATCGGCCAGTGCCATAAATAAATTCCATAGGAAAAGTTCCCTAAGAATGAGAGTGGCTTTGATCCTAGTAACTTCTCCACTCCCAACTTACTGCCCCCCTCAGCTGCGATTATGACTAAAATGACCCCGGTTGTTGGCAATAGCGCAGCATATCCTGGAAAGACGGTTGATACAGGCAAAAGAATTCCGGTTAATAAGATAATCGTTAACCCGAACCAACCTAGTATAAAACTAACTGCTTTATTAAATGAAAGATATGGAATCAGTAGCGCCAATATTCCGCCTAAACTAAATTCCCATACACGAGCGAACGTGTCAAAATACGCCCACGGCTGATTAACTGTCGTAATATACACGGAATAACTAAGTGAAGCTGCAAAAATAGTGAGCAGCACAGCAAGCAATGTCATTCTAGCAGGTGTTTTTAGCACTTTTCTAGCAATAAAAAAGGATACAAGAATAATAAACGGCCATAGTAAATAGAACTGGCCTTGAATCGAGAGAGCCCAATAATGTTGGAATGGACTTGCTTCATTGTTTTGTGCTAAATAATCGACTGCATTGTGGGCCAATTGCCAATTTTGATAATATAACGCTGATGCAAAAAGTTGCGGAATCGTTTCTCCCCATTGTGCATGCGGTAAGAGGAGAATAGCACCAAGGGTTGTTACTAAAATAACGGTAAAGGCAAGGGGGAATAACCTTCTTGCCAAACCTAATATATACTCAAATACGTTGACTGAACCGACTTTCTCCATCTTTGATAATAAAAGAGTGGTAATTAAATACCCTGATACAATAAAGAAAACATCTACTCCACCAGAAACGGAGCCTAACCAAATATGATAAATTGCAACCAGAAGTGCAGCAACTGCTCGTATCCCTTCTAATTCGGGACGGAACCTTCTTTCTGGTGATTTTAAATCGACCATAATATACATCTCCAATTTAATAATTTCATTTAATCAAAAACTCCGTTTGTACTCTGACTAATGCCTATTTGTTATAGTAGTCTCCACTTTTTTTGTCAGTATTAAGATACAAAGTGAAGAAGCAAAGGAGCTAGGGCCCTCTCATCGCTTGTCTATTTTATACTAGCTTCATAGTTTTATCAATGTAGCGGAAGATGGACTTGGAAGCATCATAAACTAGCTGGTTTGAGGAAAGGAGAGGACCCTAAAAAGAAAAGACGGAAATCAAACTGATTTCCGTCTTTGGCTTGCAAGCTCCCTTTTATTATTCTCTAATTCAATTTGGAATCAAAATAACTACGATACATCCCGAACGTATCTGTACCGTATGTCTTTAAAAAATCGGTCGTAGGAGAGTATGTCATCTCTAGGTAAGCTGCTGCTGCTTCGTGTTCTCCCATTTCTTCTAATACGTAACTTAACGTATAGTATAGGGACATATCATCAGGTTCCAAGGCGATTAAGAAAAGATAATTCTCCACGCTTTCTTCGTAATTCCCTTTTACATAATGTGCATTGGCAAGTGCGTGCAATGTTTGCTTATTCGGATCTTCTCCACTAGCGTATAAATCTTCTTCCAATTGTAAAAGTAATTCAACTCCTTGATCGATATCATACTTTGTCTCAATTAGGAGTGAAGCATAATAGGCCACGTTATTTTGTCTTTCTGGCTCACGCTCGTACTGACGTTTAGCTTGGGTAAGTGTATCTTCTACCAATTTAGGAGAGGGATTGTTCGTATTTCTCACGTGAGCTTGCAGTGCTTCGTAATAGCGTTCTGTAAACATTGCTGCTTGTGACTCTTCTTCAGCTAAAAGATAACGTAAATAAATAATAACTTCATTATAATTCCCAGCAGCGATCTCATCTTGCATAATGCTATTTACATTTGTAGTCGATAGTTTCTCGAAGCGGAAACGCTCTGCGAGGGTTTGAACCAATGAATCATTATATTGAAATTGTTCATCGTCATAAGCGTAAAGTTCCGAATCAATACGACGTTCTTCAGCAAGCTTCCTCTCCATATTCATTGTCGAACATGCGGATAAAAAACTGAAAATGAGTATTAAAAAAAGAGAAAAAAGAGTTTTCTTCATTATAATTTACCACCTTATATGAACAGTCTTCTTATTTTAGCTTTTTTTCATACGATTGTGAAGGGAGCGGCAACGGTTTTTAAGTGATTACCACATTTATATAGAGTATACGATCAACAAAATATACGAAAAAAATACTAATTTCGATATTTTTCTAAAATCGCTAGTTTCATAGAATTTTACATGGTATTCTATGATAGAACAAAAAACGACGATGGGAGGCATGTAATTGTTAAAAAGAGGAGTTTCTTTGTCTTTAGTTTTCGGACTCTTGTTCTCCCTATTTTTGTTAGGAACAGGGACGACTGCTTCAGCACAAAGTACGTTTAGTGATGTCCCATCTAGTGCATGGGGACATAAAGAAATCCATTATTTAAAAGATAACGGGATTATTGGAGGCTATCCAAATGGAACATTCCGTCCGAATAACTCGTTAACTCGTGCTCAGGCTTCCGTCATTCTTACAGGAGCTCTTGGTGTAGATGGTCTTAAAGTTAGTAGAGCCACATTTCGAGATGTGAGTCTTTCTTATTGGGCTTCGCCAGAGATCGAGCGTGCTGCTTCAATGGGAGTTTTGACTGGACGCAGTGATGGAAGTTTTTCTCCAGGAGATAACCTTACAAAAGCTCAAGCATCAGCGGTTATTGCCCGTGCCTTTAATTTGAATGGTTCTGGATCTAGCTCTTTTAGTGATGTCAGTTCTGGATATTGGGCTCAAAGAGAAATTAAAGCTTTAGAACAAAATGGCATTGTTGAAACAGGTGGACGCTTTGAACCGGGAAAAAGCATTTCGCGTGCAGAGTTTGCTACATATGTGGCTCGTGCGATGAACACCACCTATCGCTTAGGCGCATCACAGCCGAAACCGGAAAGCGCTCAGTTTACAGGTATGGTTAATGTATCTAGCACATTAAATGTCCGCTCTGGTGCAGGGACGAATCATTCAACAATTGGCAGTTTGAAAAATGGACAAAAAGTTGATGTGTATGAAACGATCGGGTCTTGGTACAAGATTAAGTTTGGCAATGGTTGGGGATTTGTAAGCTCAACGTTTGTCAAAAAGGAATCTAGTAATTCATCGAATAACTCTAACTCCAAGTTATCAAACCGTGTCATTGCGATTGATCCAGGACATGGCGGTCGTGACCCAGGCGCAGTCGGTAACGGTTTGCAGGAAAAGGATATTGTATTAGCTGTTGGCCTTGAGTTAGAAAAGAAGCTTAAAAGTGCTGGTGCGAAGCCAGTTATGACGCGGAGCACAGATGTTTTTGTTGATTTAGATCAACGTGCTAAAATGGCTAACGATGCAAAAGCTGATATTTTTGTAAGTATTCATGTAAACTCAGGACCTTCAGGAGGTCATGGTACAGAAACGTGGATTGGCTCATCGTCTTCATCAAACAGTGAGAGCAGAAAGCTTGCAGAAAAGATTAATAAACGTCTAGTTGATGAATTAGGCACCCGTGATCGTGGAGTGAAAACAGCGAATTTCGCTGTACTTAGTGAAACAAATATGCCAAGTGTTTTAGTTGAACTTGGATTTATTACAAATAGCAATGATGCATCTATCATGAAGCGTTCTAACTTCAACGAAAAAGCCGCAAATGCGATCTACAAAGGTATTGAAGATTATTATTCTAGTAAATAAAGAAGGAGAGTAGCAGAGGGCCTGCTGCTCTTTTTTGTTATAGTAAGATTCCTTCATAGAATGTACATTTTCATATACTTTTACATCATTGAAACGAAGAATTAATCTGCAATGTAGGAATGACTCATGTATAATGTAGAAGGAATCAACTCTGAATGAGAAACGGGAGGGTACCGTCTTGAAAGTAAAAAAAGCGATTATCCCTGCAGCAGGTTTAGGGACGCGGTTCTTACCAGCTACAAAAGCGCAACCGAAGGAAATGTTACCAATCGTTGATAAACCAACGATCCAATATATTGTAGAAGAAGCTGTGAAATCAGGTATTGAGGATATCTTAATCATTACTGGACGTGGGAAGCGAGCGATTGAGGACCACTTTGACAGAATGGTTGAACTTGAGGAAGAGCTAAGAAAAAAAGAAAAAGAAGAGTTACTAAAAACGGTTCAACAAAGTACGGACCTACTCGATATTCACTACATACGTCAGAAGACTCCATCAGGATTAGGGCATGCTGTCTATTGTGCGCGTAAGTTTATTGGCGATGAGCCTTTTGCTGTCTTGTTAGGTGATGACATTGTTAAGTCAGAAGAAACTCCGTGCTTGCAGCAAATGATGGAGTTATATGAGAAATATGAAAGCCCAATTATAGGGGTACAAGAAGTTTCCGATCATGAAGTGGAACGTTATGGGATTGTAGATTGCAAGCCTTATGGCAAAGGGGTTCATAAGGTGAAGAGACTTGTAGAGAAGCCATCGAAGGCAGAAGCCCCGTCAAACATTGCCATCATGGGCCGCTATATCCTTACCCCAGATATTTTTGACGTTCTTGAAAGTACGGCACCTGGAAAGGGCAAGGAAATCCAGCTGACAGATGCCTTGCAGGCATTAAGTCAACAGCGTGATGTACTTGCCTATGAGTTCCACGGGACCCGTTTTGATGTTGGGGAAAAGCTAGGATTTATCCAGACGACGATTGAATTTGCCCTTGATCGAGCAGACTTAAAGGATGAGATGGAAATATATTTAAAGGATCTTGTTGAAAAACGATTCACAGGAAAGTAGGACGTAGAACATGAAAGTTGGAATTATTGGGAATTACGGAAATAACAACAATGGAGATGAAGCGATCTTAACGGGAATTTTGAATCAAGTAACCGAACATCTCCATGTGAAGAAAGAGGACATTGTAGTCTTCAGTAATAATCCTGAGAATACGGTCGAGCGTTACGGCATTACAGCGAAACCTCTCATCCACAAAAAGGGGAGTATCTTGAAATCAGGGACAACAACGATTCGGGCGAGTTACCGTGTGATGAAAGAGCTCGATCTGCTTATTATCGGAGGCGGCGGATTGTTAATGGATATGTATAAGCGGGATGCGCCGCTTTATAGCACTCTTGGTCTAACAGGTAAGCGTGCAGGATGTAAGGTTGTGGTATATGGAGTTGGCGCGGGTCCACTGAACACAGCGATTGGGAAGTTTTTTATTAAACGATTAACAAATGCGGCAGAATCTGTCTCTGTTAGGGATAAAGACTCGCAAAAATTGTTACAGTCAGTTGGAGTAAAAACGCCTGTATCTGTCATTGGAGATCCTGCATTTTCTGTACCAGCGGAAAAAATTCATACGCATTCTGATACGATTAAAAAGGTAGGAGTGACTGCTGTTCCTTACTTCAGTGATCAATATTGGCCGACTGCAGATCTTGTAAAGTACAATTCCTATGTAGAGGGGATGGCTGCTGGACTTGACCAATTGATTGATGGCAAAGGGGTAGAGGTTACTTTCTTTTCGACGAAATTTCCAGAAGATGTTCAAGTGACAAAGGATATTTTTGCGAAAATGAAACATCAAGAAAAGACAGCATTACTTGAAGACAATCTTCATCCAACAGAAATTGTTCGGATTAGTGCGGAGCAGGATTTAATTATTGGAACAAGACTTCATTCGCTTATCCTATCTGTTGTCGCACAGACACCTGTTATTGGGATCGGCTATCATCATAAAGTAGAGGATTTTATGAAAGTGATTGGCATGCCTACATCGGGAATTCCGATTAACAAAGTCACTCCTAACTCAACAGCGATTGTTGATGTTTTTCATGGAATTAGTGAGAATTGGGATTCGGTTCAACATGCGTACGTGAAGGTATCAGACCAATTAAAACAAGAAGCGTTAAAAGGTTTGAAACAGCTAGAATTAGATAAAAAGTGAATGGTGTGAATTTTTTATGATAGAGAAATATTTACCGGTGGAACGAACGAATCGGATCCTCTTGGTAGCTACCGTCTTGCTTGTTATTTGGACATCGATTGAACTACAGTTTACAAGGATTTGGGGGAACTTACTTCCAGGGATCGTCCGAATGGCCATTTCCTATACGGGGGAGATGCTCCTTGTTGCCATGGCTCTTATTGTGATTATCCATCCTCAAATTGGTCGGAGACATTTACTAACGAAATTGAAAAATCCGATTAACGGGAGTTTAATCCTCTTTATGAGTTTTGCATTATTTAGTATGTTCGTGAACAATGTTCCGTTTACTCAAGGTGTCTTTGGAGTCCGTGCATTGTTTCAATATGCCATTTTGTTTTTTATCTTGCTTGCCTTGGACATTCCGGCTAGCTGGGTGAAAAAAATGTTTCATTTAATTATTGGTTTGGCTATTTTTCAATCAATTATTGGCTTTGTTCAAATTGCCTTACTGATTCCACTACCGTTACGAGATGTTTCACAAAGAAGAAGCATTGCGATTGGGGAAGAAGTTCGTGCATTTGGATTAATGGACTCAAGTAATACACTTGCTGGGTTTTTAGTTGCTGTGCTTTTGCTTGTCGCTCTCTACGTATTTGTTTATCGACAAGAGCTCTCTACAAAGAAAAAGACGATTTATTTGGTGATCGTTGCGGTGTTATTAACGGCAATTGCTCTGACGTTTTCACGTCAAGCCTTTTTAGCGTTAATAGGCTGCTTTGCTATAATTGGTATTATCAATCGAAAAAACAATGCATTTCGTATTCTATTAAAGGTTGCTATCGGACTCATTATTTTATTTATCGTAGGATACGGTCTTGCTCTTGCTTTTCTTGAAGGGTTTGCTCAGCGGAATTTATATACGTTAGATTTAACGAAAAACTACCGTTTCCTTATTATATTAAGTGGGTTAGAAGTGTTTATGTTTAATCCAATTGCTGGGGTCGGTCCAGGGATGTTTGGGAGTAATGCTGCGTTTGTCTTTAACTCACCCTTTCACCAATTTATGCATGAAGGGCTTCCGAGTACGATGCGTACAGTAGATAACAATGCGTTGTATGTTCTTGTTGAATACGGCATTATTGGAGTTATTCTACTCGGTTATTTCTTGTTTAAAGTGTTAAAGGAGATGACCCTGTTTGCTGAACGAAATCAATTGATTTATAAATGGGTAGGTTTATTTGTTGTTACATTTGGAATTGCCTTTGTCATTATGGGGTTATTGTCTACAGCCTGGGAAAATCACCAAATCGCACTATGGTTTTGGCTCTTCTTAGGAATCGGGATGAACTGGCATATGAAGGAGAAAGAAAATGAATAAACAAAAGCGGGTACTTGTTTTAAGTAACATGTACCCTGGTGCAAAAAGTTCAACGTTTGGCATTTTTGTAAAAAATCAAGTTCAGGCATTAAGAGAACATGGGGCGAAAGTTGACGTTGTTGCTGTATCTGATCCAGATATGAACAAGCCCAACGTGTTAAAAAAGTATCTAAAATGGGCAACGGAGACCGTGTTTTCCTTACTATTTAAAGGAAGGCGCTATGATGTTGTCCACGCTCATTACGTCTTTCCTACGGGAATGCTTGCCCTCTTCTTTAAAAAATGGTTCAAAACAAGAATGGTTGTGACGGCTCATGGTGGAGATATTAACCGGATGGCTAAGAAAAGTCAGCGAATTAAGCAATGGACGTCAAAAATATTAAAAGAGGCTGACCACGTTATTACGGTAGGGCATGATTTATATCGTGAAATTCATGAAGAGTATCATATCCCAGAAGAGAAACTTTCGGTCATTAATATGGGTGTCAATTTAACGGTTTTTCAACCACATGATGTTAGTGAGGCCCGTCAAGTTCTTGGGATCAATGAGGGTGAAACACCAATTGTTTTTGTTGGTAACATTATAAGAGAAAAAGGGATTCTTGAATTGCTTGAAGCTTATAAAGAGCTGAAGAAAGAGCATGAACATTTATCTCTTTATTTAGTAGGAAATCCTAAGCTTGAATCTTTTAAAGTAGAAGTTGAAGAATATATTAGGCAGCATCAACTAACAGATGTACATCTTTTTCCAGCCGTTCCTCAATCTGAAGTTGCGATATGGATGTCAGCGGCGGATGTGTTCGTCCTTCCGTCCCATATGGAGGGGTTTGGACTTGTTGCAGTGGAAGCAATGGCTTGTGGAACACCAGTTGTTGGAGCGAGGGTAGGTGGACTTCAAACTCTACTAGAAAATGATCATGGGGTTTTAGTTGAAGCGGAAGATCCTAATTCATTAGCAAGCGGTATTAGGAAAGTCATTGAGAATGAGGACTACAAAAAGCAGTTAATTAAGGCTGGAAGAAAAAGAGCGCTAGAAAACGATCAAGAGCTATTAATTGAAAAGGTTTTTGAGATATATGAGAATAAGGTGATCGAAGATGAAAAGAAATAAAAAGAAAAAAGTAATGTTCATCTCCTCGATTGGTGGTCATTTGACACAACTTTTGCAGTTGAAGCCATTATTTGAGAAATATGACTACCATATTGTAACAGAAGAATCGAGTATCACGAGAGAATTAGCAAAGGAATATCCTGTGTCTTTCTTAGTGTATGGAGCTCGTAATTACTTATTTAGTTACTTATTTAAGTTTTCCTTTAATTGTATTAAATCCTTTTTTATTTTTTTAAAGGAAAGGCCAGATGTCATTGTTACAACAGGAACTCATACCGCAGTTCCAATGTGCTATATTGCTAAGTTGTTTGGAAAGAAAGTGGTTTACATTGAAAGCTTTGCTAAAACGACAACTCCAAATCTAGCTGGGCGTATGGTTTATCCAATTGCTGACTTATTTATTGTTCAATGGGAATCGATGAAAAAAGTTTATCCGAAAGCCGTGAATGGGGGGTCTATCTATTGATATTTGTAGTATTAGGAACGCATGAGCTGCCCTTTACGCGATTACTAGAAGAGGTTGAACGTCTGCAGAAGGAAGAAGTAATTTCAGAAGAGGTTGTCGTACAAGTAGGGCATACTCCGTATGAAAGTGAGACAATGAAGCTTATTCCATTTATGAGCTATGCTGATATGGAAGCATACTTTGATCAGGCGAGACTAATCATTACCCATGCAGGCACTGGCTCGATTATTACCGGTGTGAAAAAAGGCAAAACCGTGATTGCGGCTGCACGCTTAGAGAAATACGGAGAACATAATGATGATCATCAAATTGAAATCTCTGAAACGTTCAGCAAGAAAGGTCATATTTTGAGTGTTGTAGAGATGGACGATCTCGAGTCGAAACTCGAAGAAGCAAAAAGCTTTGAGCCCGTTCCATTTGAAAGTGGCAGGGATCGGATGATTGGACTTATTGATGATTTTATTAAATCAATCTAATTTTATTAGGGAATGACGGAAAGAAGTGAACGGAACGTGAAAGGCAGTACGTTATTTAAAATTATTGGAGCGGTAGCCGTGATCAATCTTGGGTCGCGGTTTATCGGTTTTTTACGAGAAGTAGTCATAGGTTATCAGTTCGGAACAACAGATATTGCAGATAGCGTCATTGCGGCCTATACGCTGCCGAACTTCTTTTATGTTGTTCTTGGTGGAGCGATCACGACAGCATTTATCTCGATATTTAGTAAAATGGATGACCCGTTGAAAAGAGAGACGTTTGTAAGCTCCATTTTTACGTGGCTCTCGCTGCTGTTATTGGTGTTTACGGTGTTACTCATGGTATTTTCAGAAGCGGTTATTGGTTTGTTGTTTCAAGGATTTGCAGTTGAAGAAGTCAAATTAACAGCTGACCTCTTTCAAATTATGGCTCCAGCTACGTTGTTTCTTGTCTTGTCGATGTGGTTTACGGGCATATTAAATGTAAATGGAAAGTTCACGTTAGCAACAACGTCCACTTTAGTGATGAATGTGGTGTTTGTGATTATTGCGGTTGTTGCTTTCCCATATATCGGACCGTATGCGCATGCGTATGGTGCAATCGTTAGTGCGATTGCTATGGCGATTATGCTAGTAATTCTATTAAAGAAAGGGAAGTTTGTGCGCTTCCGTTTAAATTTCAAGTTGGATGATGATTTCAAGAAAATGTGGCGCTTAGCCCTCCCAATTATTTTAGGAGGTGCTACCTTACAATTTTATTTTCTGATCCATCGAATTTTCGCATCGGAGTTAGCATCAGGGGCAATTGCCGCATTAAACTATTCATCTAAAATTGTTCAATTGCCGCAAAGTGTGCTAATGACAGCTGTGACAACAGTTATTTATCCACTGCTTGCTAAAAAAGTAGCGGCAAATGAGCAGGATGATATCCAAGCTCTTTACCAAAAAGGGCTGCGAATGATGACGATCATCATTATTCCAGCAACCATTTTTGCTTTCTTTTATGCTGAGGAAATTTTTAGACTTGTATTCGAATATGGAAGTTTCACAAGAGAATCGACGTTAATCGCCGCACCTCTTTTTCAAATACTAGTTATTGCCATGTTTGCTCACTCAGCTAACCTTTATGTGACACGTTTTTTCTATGCAAAGGAAAAATCAGTGCTACCAGTATTATTAGGGACGATTTCGGTTTTTGGAATCAATGTTGTACTTAATCTTTTATTTATCGAACGGTTTGGTGCTGCGGGCTTGGCAGCGGGGACATCCATTAGTGCGATTTGTAACTTCATCATGTTAATTGTTGCAGCAAAATATGTCCTTAAATTAAAATTAATTGGTCCCAAAATCATGAGCACAGCTGTAAAGTTTGCTGTTCTATTCGGGGGGCTAATCGCTGTTCAATTAGCTGTAAAAAGCGTCGTTACGATTGATGTACCGATCGTAACCCTTGCTGTTGGTGGGGTTGCTTCCATTATAGTAGTAGGTTTCATTTTGTACGTAATGCGTTTTCCAGAATATGAAGCGATTCGTACTAAGTTAAAGAAAAAGGTTGTGAAACGAGGATGAAATTAGCTGTTGTAGGAACTGGATATGTAGGACTCGTCTCGGGAACTTGTTTTGCCGAACTTGGAAATACAGTTATTTGTGTTGATAAAATAGATGAAAAAGTTAAAATGTTAAAGCGTGGAGAGATCCCTATTTATGAGCCTGGATTAAAAGAATTAGTGGTTAGTAATCAAGAAAAAGGCCGATTAACATTTAGCACAGACTTGGCTACAGCTGTTGCAGCGTCAGACATTATCTTAATTGCTGTCGGAACTCCTGCTTCAGAAGATGGGTCGGCAAATATGTCCTACGTTTATGCGGTTGCCGAAGAAATTGGAGAAGCGCTTGATTCAAGTTATAAAGTAGTTGTTAATAAATCTACGGTCCCTGTTGGAACAGCAGAGAAGATTGAAGAGATTATTAAAGAAAAGAATGAGAACGCGCAGGTTGATGTATGTTCTGTTCCCGAATTTTTAAGAGAAGGATCAGCTGTTAAGGATACGTTTAACCCTGATCGAATCGTCATTGGGACATCGTCCAAGAAAGCAGAAGAGATGCTCGTTGCCCTACATAAGCCTTTAACAGAAGAGATTGTGGTAACAGACGTCCGTAGTTCAGAGATGATTAAATATGCGTCCAATGCCTTCTTAGCGACAAAGATTTCATTTATTAATGAAATTGCCAACATTTGTGATGCGTATGGAGCCGATGTGAAAGCTGTCGCAAGAGGAATGGGTCTTGATAACCGCATTGGGCCGAAGTTTTTAAATGCTGGACTTGGCTATGGTGGGTCTTGTTTTCCGAAGGATACGAAGGCTATTATTCATTTAGCACAATTAGCAGGATATACACCTGAACTTTTGCAGGCGGTAGAAGGGGTTAATGAACGTCAAAGCTTCCGGATTATTGAACATGTAAAAGGTATTTTCGGAACGGAATTAAGTGGTTTAAAAGCAGCTGTACTTGGCCTTGCCTTTAAACCTGAAACCGATGATATCCGTGATGCGCCAGCTTTGAAAATTATTAATCAGTTACTAGAAATGGGCATGTCCATTAAAGCGTACGATCCAATTGCGGTTGAAAATACGAAAAAAGTACTTGGTGATCGCGTTGTATATGGAGCGAGTGTAGAAGAGACGCTTGAAGGCGCGGATGTAATGATATTGGTAACCGAGTGGAATGAGTTTGTTACGCTTGATCCAGAAATGATCAAGAATAAGCTCAATCGAGCGATCGTTGTCGATGGAAGAAATGTATATGAACCGAAGGCTATGAGAGAGGCTGGATTCATATATCATGGAATTGGAAGATAAAGAAAGACGAAGCTGTGAGTAATCAGCTTCGTCTTTTTGGCTGCATATTTTTTTGAAAGTAACAAATACTACTTATCTAAACGACTCATCAATGGCACGTGTCATAAAACGTGAGAACTGAACGCGATTTGTAGTCTGGTTAGGACGGAATGCGCGATCACCGTGTTCTGTTGTTAAACCGTGATAAGCAATCGTATCAATCTCTTTTAACAGTGATTGATTATACGTATTTCTATTGATGTCAGCATACGTAAACGTTACGCTATCTGGTTTTGTTAGGTTAAAGGCACGAGTTAGAACGGCAGCCATTTGTGCACGTGTTAAGTCCCCACCAGGATTCATTTTTCCGTTGCTGCCTGTCATAATACCGTGATATTCCATCTTTCTGAAAAGATCATAGTATGACTGGTCTTTTGAAATATCGGTAGCTTTCAGATTGTAGCTGCTTGGAGGAGCTGATAAATTCAACTCACGGTCAAGCATTCTTGCCGTTTGTACACGTGTAATGGTTTGGTTTGGTCTGAAGCTACTGTCTGGATAACCAGTAATAACACCACGATTATAAAGGAACATTATTTCTTCAAAACCTGAGAACGTGTTTGTTACGTCAGTGAAAATGTCATTGCGCTCTACATCGAATTTGATGCTATTTAATGATCGACCGCCAAACGCTGAGCGTAAACTATCAGGATTTCCAGACGGCAATGTGACAGTTGACACCTTACCTGTTGTTCTATGTTTTCCTGTCACTTTCACTTCTTGAACAGATTGTGCACTAGTTCTTTTTGTGATGTTTATGTTTTCAACCATAATGTCTTTTGTACCAAAGACAGCTTGAGCAATTGTTTCATTATTTAAAGTGACTTCCCAGTTTCTGTATGCTTGGTCGTATGAATCGTCCACAGCTCTTAAGTAAGGAAGAGTACCTCCCCACACATTTTCGCTGTTTTCTGTATGTCCACCAGAACTAGCATGAAATACAGCGTTAATTACGTTGTTGTTGCTATCTATTGCTACTTTTCCGGCCGTTTGTTTAATTGCATTATCAGATCGTGAATGTTCTGAAGCTAGCCAATTAGAATTTGAATTCGTACGTGTTGCTTTCCCTTTGTACACTTGGTTTGTCACTGTATCAACTAATGTTCCACTTCTTGAATTGAGTTGAACATGTGCATAGGTACGAGCAGCAACAGCTTGTGCTTTTAATGCTTCCATTTCCCATGATGCAAACATCTCATTAGGAACAACACCTCGTAAATATGTTTCTAAACTTAACTCGTTAACAAGAGTTGGGCGGTTCTCACCAACGCCAATAATAAATGATCCACGGTATTGCGCATCAACTGTTGAGCTTCCTTGTGTAACTTGTGAGATAGAAGCAAAGGTATTATCAGAGTTATTCGTCGCTTTAAGCTCGAAGCCTTTTTCTGAAGAGATTTCCTCTCCGTTTACTTTGGCTAATACTTTATTACTATTTTGACTAAATTCAATTTTACCGTTAAACGAAACTTCTTCATCTTTTTCGGCGTTAAATAGTTTGTAATTGCTCGTTGGTTCAATCGTAAAAGTTTCAGAAGGAGTTAACCGAATTTTAACATCACGATCGTCTCTTGTACTAAGTTTAATTCCTTGGTAATAATGTTTTAAAATTTGTTCATGACTTTTACCTGCTTTAGCCATGCCTTGTGCACCGTATTGGCTCATACCGATACGATGACCAAACCCATCACCAGTAAATGTAAACGTAGCACCACTATTTGAAGATGAAGCTTGAACAACTTCAACTGGATCAACATATTCAACACGTTCAATTGGTTCGCCGTCAATAATTGGATATGTTTCTACGTTGTCTTCAATGTCATCAGCTAAAGCCAATCTACTACCGGAAAAAGCGACAATAGCTAATAAAAGAAGGATAAAAAGGGAACGTAATCGTTGCATAAATAAACTCCTAACTTATTAAATGTTTTGCTAAACTACTAGATCTTGCTCGTGATTATGAGTTAAATTATTAAATTTCGACCTCCTCTTACAAAATCTTTAGTTTTATTATAACAAAATGTTACATGTTTCATAGAGTTAACGATTGGAAAGTGTAAAAAAGGTAAATTTACACATCTATATTGTGTGAAATTGTGTCAATCTGCATAAAATGAAAAGTTTTTGATTCCGCTTTACAATCTTTATGGTACAATCCATTATGGGGAAATTGCTTTGGTATAAAAAGATACAAATTAAGTTCTTAAAAATGAAATAAAAGTGATGATACTGGAGAAGGTAAGAAATAAGGAGGGTAATTATGCTTGCTCTTGCTTTAATCATATGCTTTATCGTGACGGTGCTTATTACACCGCTAGTAAAGCGTTTTGCAATAAAAATTGGTGCAACTGACACACCAAATCACCGCAAAGTACACCAAACGTTAATGGCACGTTTAGGTGGTTTGGCGATATATATTGGATTTCTTGTAGGTTTTGTTCTTTTACAGCCAAATAGTGAATTTACATTGCCTATCTTAATTGGAAGCTTCGTTATTATTGTCACCGGTTTTCTCGATGATATGATAGAGCTTTCGGCTAAATGGAAGCTATTTGGTCAATTGTTGGCAGCGGGTGTGGTCATTTATGGAGGAGTACAAGTTCAATTTATTAACTTGCCATTTGATGGTCAATTGCAGCTTGGCTGGTTTAGTATCCCGTTAACGTTGTTGTGGATTATTGGGGTAACGAATGCGATTAACTTAATTGACGGGTTAGATGGTCTGGCAGCAGGGGTTTCTTCGATTGTGTTAATTACAATTTCATCATTAGCGATTATGCAAGGGGATCTTTTTGTTGCATCGCTAGGTGTGATCCTGTTAGGAAGTACGTTAGGGTTTCTCATCCATAATTTCAACCCAGCGAAGATTTTCATGGGTGATACTGGAGCTTTATTTTTAGGTTATATGATTTCGGTCATTTCCTTATTAGGGTTTAAGAACGTAACAATGTTTTCACTGTTAATTCCCGTTATTATTTTAGCAATCCCTATTTCGGATACACTATTTGCCATTGTTCGCCGTTTAGTGAACAAGCAACCTTTGTCTTCGCCGGATAAGTCTCATTTGCATCACTGCTTGCTAAGATTAGGGTTTTCACATAAGCAGACAGTATTAGCCATTTATGCGATGACAGCGTTCTTTGGGCTAGCAGCTGTAATGTTGACGATGTCAACGTTATGGATATCAATGATTATTATGTGTGTGATTATTATTGCAATCCAGCTGATTGTGGAGCGTGTAGGGTTGGTAAGTCAAGACTACCGACCGATGTTAAAGTTTTTGAGAAGATTTAGTGCAAAACGACCGTTAAAATATGAAAAATGACTAGGTTAACGTAACCTAGTCATTTTTTTGTGTCATCATAAAACAAATGACTCAGAAATTATTCTGAGTCATTTTCATTATATTCTGTTTCGTATTGAGGTTCCGCTTCCTTCAACCCCAGGTGAACTTGGAAAATCTCTGATAGCTCGTTTACTGATTGATCATGAAGCTGATAATAGTAAATACCATTTATACGTGCGTCGCTTCCTGCTAACGATAAAGATTCAATGTCATTTAGACCACTAGCATAAGAGTGAAGAGCAATGATGTTTCCAAAGCTTAAGTTTGTACTCATATGGTCTTCCACACTTTGCATCACATCTCCATAGTTTCCAATTGATGAAAGAGATGCTCCTTTATCAATAATTCCTTTGATTACTTGCTGTTGACGTTCACCGCGTCCTAAGTCTCCGCGTGGATCTTTCTTACGCATCCGTGTAAATGCTAATGCTTCTTCTCCGTTTAACGTATGTCTTCCTTCGAATAAAGTAATGCTCTCTTTGTTGTTTTGACTGTCCATCTCACTGAACGTAAATGGTACATCAACCTCAACACCACCAAGCGCATCAATAATTTCAACAAACGCGACAAAGTTTAATTTTACGAAATAGTCAACTGGAATATCAAATAAATGCTCTACTGTTTCAATTGTTAGATCGAGCCCCCCATATGAATGGGCATGGTTAATTTTATCGTGATTCAACCTGCCTGGTATTTCAACATAGGAATCACGCGGAATGTTTAAAAGCTTAATCGTACCTAGCTCTTTGTTGAAAGTTGCAAGAAGCATGGCATCTGTTCGCCCTCTTAAATCGCCATCACGATCGTCAACTCCAAGTATCAATACAGAAATGTTATCCTTGGATGGATCAACGGCGACCTCTCTACGCTCCGACTTTTCACCACGGTCAAGTTCTAACTGAGTGTTGGCTGTTACATTAGAGAGCTGATAAATGAAATAACTTACTGCAGCTCCAAGCCCCAATAGACTCACAAGACTAATAACCATAATGATACGAAATATATTTTTTTTCTTTCTTCTTTTGCGGCGCCTAGACTTTATTTGCGTCATACGCAATACCTCACTTTTACTAATAATGTATTACTTCTTTCAACTATATAGTCCAAAAGGGATAAACCCAAAAATAAGACAATATTCTACACTTATTTCATAGTAACGAAAAAAAGTAGATTAGTAAATAAGAAGATTGAGGGAAAACATGTAGGAGTTTCATAGGGGGGAAGGGGGGCTGACCCGCTGTGCGGTGCTGCAGTGAAGAAGTGCAGAGGGGTCTGACCCCGGAAGCATAACTTCAGCTGCCTAGCTGGATTTATTCATATTCCGGCAGTCATGAGCTGGCAGTTACGAACATGCAGCTTCCAAGCATGTCACTGCAAGAACTAACAAGAGGAGTAACACTCATACTCCATGCATAACGGAATAAAAAAGGAGAATTAAGGCCTAAATAAGCCTTCAATCCTCCTCCGGGGTAACGCGATAAGTGCACTCTTATCCTTCCAACACCTTCAAAAATACCTTCCGGTGACGCGGGCCATCAAACTCGCAGAAATACACCCCTTGCCATGTCCCTAGCACAAGCCGGCCTCCAGAAATCACAATCGACTGGGCATGTCCAACCGTACTCGTCTTCATATGTGCAGCGGTATTGCCTTCCATATGGAGGTCCTTATCATGATGCCATGGATAGATCTCGTCAAATCGTCTAAGCATGTCTGTCTTTACATCAGGGTCAGCATTCTCATTTACAGTAATGCCGGCAGTCGTGTGAAGGGAAGACACAATAACAATCCCGTTTTTCACCCCAACCGAGCGCACCCAGTCATTAATTTCACTAGTAATATCAATCATCTGATCACGAGAGTTTGTTTTCAGTTGCAATGTTATTTCAGCCATAAGTAATCTCCTTTCTCTACATAAGTACCTATACCCCATTAGGGTAGGGCCCAGACCCCTCTTTACTCCACTAAAGTCTCCAAATACGTTTCTTCGCCTTGGTGAATCTTCGCTTGGCCGTTTGTAATGTTTGTCATCCATTCTTCAAACGCCTCAAGGTCAGCAACCTCGACATACGTCTGGACATCAACTTGTTCCAAGTATTCAGTGCCTTTCATTTGATAAGGTGATTCTCTTAACGCGTGTTCAACTTTTCCGAGCCAGTGGTAGTCCACTTCTGTATGAACGACTTTCACCAGTGAACGCTTGACGACACCAACGGCATTGAGCCCCTCGCTGACTGCACCACCGTACGCGCGGATCAATCCGCCAGCACCAAGTTTGATCCCGCCAAAATAACGGGTAACAACGACGACTGTATCCTTCAGCCCACGCTTTTTTAATACCTCAAGCATCGGCACACCTGCTGTACCACTAGGCTCGCCGTCGTCATTGGCTTTTTGGATTTCGTCGCGTTCGCCGATCATATAGGCAGAGCAATTATGATTTGCATTCCAGTGTTCTTTTTTAATCCGGTCGATAAATGCTTGAGCGTCTTTTTCTGTTTCAACACGATCAAAAAACGCAATAAAGCGTGACTTTTGAATGACGATTTCATGTTGACCGGGTCCTTTTACCGTTTGATAGGTTGCTAGAGCCATAACTTATTCCCCCTTCTTTTTTCATAGTTTTACAAAACTGAGCAATCATTATGTAATAAAGCTATGGTACGATAGGCTTGTTGCAGGAAGTGTCCCAACCTCAAATACCTAATCCTTCCTTACTAAAAATAGCGCCCAAAAAAAGATTTATGCGTTATTTCGTTGAAGATGTTGTAAAATAAGGATATCGAATTCTTTTTTACATAGCAACTGGATCGCTTTATCTTCAACTAAGGGTTGGTGTTGGAATGACAGACACAAAAATTTTGGACAAGATTATAGATCAGACGTTAGATACAGTAGGCCAAAGTCGTGAACAAATTTTTGAAATTGAGGAACATTCAAGGCTCGAACAACAAGCGCTTGAAAAAGAGTTAGAAGAAGTCCGAATGAAAGTAACAGAAGTAATCGAAAAAACGGACAAGACACAAGTGTACGCCCGACTTGCACGCAGCCGATTAGTTGAAGTTAGTAAAGCCTTCGATAAATTTACAAATGAGGAAGTTCGCATTGCCTATGAAAAAGCGAATAACTTTCAGGTGCAACTAGCTGTTTTAAAACAGGAAGAAATTCAATTACGGGATAAACGTGACCAAATTGAACGAAGGCTGATTAATTTGAAGGATACGGTCATGCGAGCAGAACAACTTTCTGGGCAAATGTCTATCGTTTACAAATTCCTATCTAGTGACATTAAGCAAATTACTGATGTTATCGAGGATGCGCGCGAAAAGCAAGCATTTGGATTGAAAATCATTGAGGCTCAGGAGGATGAGCGGAAAAAGATTTCACGAGAAATCCATGATGGGCCTGCCCAAATGATGGCTAATGTAATGCTGCGTTCTGAGCTAATTGAACGAATTTATCAAGAAAAAGGAATAGATGAAGCGCTGACCGAGATTAGAGACATGCGAAAAATGGTAAAATTCTCACTTGCGGAAGTGAGAAGGATTATTTACGATTTGAGACCGATGGCGCTTGATGACCTCGGATTAATTCCTACTTTAAAAAAGTATTTGAGAACATTTGAAGAGCATAATCAAGTATCTGTAGTGTTTCAACATTTCGGTAAAGAAGAGCGGCTGCCTCAACAATTAGAAATTGCCTTATTTCGTCTCGTACAAGAATCGGTACAAAATGCCTATAAGCATGCCGAACCGACGGAGATTCAAGTGAAAATTGAAATCAAGACAAACAAGGTTATAATGATAATTAAAGATGATGGCAAAGGCTTTGATCCTGCTCAGAAAAAGGAAGGATCATTTGGATTAATCGGAATGAAAGAAAGAGTGAACATGCTAAAAGGTGAGATGAAGATTCAATCAGAATTAAAGGTTGGAACGATTGTCATCATTGGCATCCCATTGAACTCTGCAAAGTAACACACGATAAAAAATATGTAACTAGTAAAAAACATGTCAGCGGAGAGGTGAAAATGATGAGTGAAGTCAAAGAGAAAATTAAAATCGTCATCATTGATGACCATCAGTTATTTCGTGAGGGAGTCAAGCGAATTCTAGCGATGGAACCTGAATTTGATATTGTGGCAGATGGTCAAGACGGCTCACAAGCTATTGAACTAGTAAAAATCCATCGTCCTGATGTCATTCTTATGGATATAAATATGCCACAAGTGAACGGAGTAGAAGCAACAAAAGAACTCATTCAAACGTTCCCAAATGCTAAGGTGTTAATTCTATCAATACATGATGATGAGTCGTATGTGACTCATGTATTAAAGACAGGGGCATCTGGATACTTATTAAAAGAAATGGATGCATCAGCACTAATTGAAGCGGTAAAAATTGTTGCTTCTGGTGGAGCGTACATTCATCCAAAGGTTACACATAACTTAATTAATGAATACCGCAGGCTTGCAACTGAAGATGACCTTCATGAAGAGTCGATTGGCTTCCGCGAAGTCGAATATCGCAAACCATTACATATTCTCACTCGTCGTGAATGTGAAGTGCTGCAACTAATGACAGACGGGCAAAGCAATCGTGCCATCGGGGAAACGTTATTCATTAGTGAAAAAACGGTCAAAAACCACGTTAGCAATATTTTACAAAAGATGAGTGTAAATGACCGAACCCAAGCTGTAGTTGAGGCAATAAAAAAAGGATATGTGATTGTTAGGTAATGATGAAGAGAGAGATAGTAGGCGCTGCTTTCTCTCTTTTCGCTTAAAAGAAAAGCGCAAACACAAGGGGGCTGTCCCAAAAGTGTGGAACGGAGCCATTGCCATCTCTGCTCCTGCTTTGAGACAGCTCTTCTTTATAAAAAATGAATAGAGGTGCTCCAGTGAAATTCTCCCCACAAATCGAATCACTTGCTCATTTCCTCGTAGGAAAACGACTCCTTCTCTCGGAAATTCCCTTCCGAAAAGATGTTATTACGAAAGCGATTGAACAAAACGATATAGAAAAAGTGATTGGTTTACAAAGAAATGGAAGTCATCTTAAATGCCAGCGGTGCGGCAATCAAGATCGTTCCTTGTTTGGAATTCATCATTGTGCCCGTTGTGAGCAAAACTGTTCGTATTGCCGTCATTGTTTGCAGCTTGGAAAAGTCAGTAGCTGTCAACACTTGTACTCGTGGATAGGACCACCAATCTCTCACGGCAATCTACAAGATACGCTAAAATGGCAAGGAGAATTGTCTCCTGGACAAAAACTAGCATCCGAATCGGTCATTCAAGCCATTATCGGCCAGACAGAATTACTCGTTTGGGCCATATGTGGTGCAGGAAAAACGGAGGTGCTGTTTCACGGATTAGAAAGAGCTTTTTCCACAGGAAAGCGTGTCCTCATTGCCACCCCACGTACGGATGTTGTAAAAGAACTGTATCCCCGCATCCAAGCGAGTTTCACGCAAGTCTCCATCACTGCCTTGTACGGCGGTAGCAAAGATCGGCATTCGAATGCACAACTCGTTCTCGCTACAACTCACCAAACGATGCGCTTTTACAAAGCGTTTGATGTCGTCATTGTCGATGAAGTCGATGCCTTTCCGTTTTCATATGATGAAAGTCTTCAATATGCTGTTGATCAAGCGAAAAAACCAACCTCAACAACGATCCTCCTAAGTGCAACCCCATCAGCCCAATTACTCAAAAAACGTTCCCTCAACATTGTCAAAATTCCAAAGAGATATCACGGTTTTCCTCTCCCTGTTCCTCGATTTCAATGGATAGGTAATTGGAAAAAGCAAGTCAAAAAGAGTCAATTGCCACCTAAGCTACATCACTGGATCCAAACGTATCTCTCTAAGAAAAAACCACTTCTCCTCTTTGTCCCTTCTGTATCCACCCTTGCAACGATTTCGCAAATCTTGATAGAAAACTCCATTGAACATGCTTCTGTTCATGCGGCTGACCCTAATCGTCACGAAGCAGTACAAGCATTCCGACGCAAAAACATATCACTAATGGTAACGACAACAATCCTTGAACGCGGAGTAACATTTCCTGATGTACAAGTGGCGGTACTTGGTTCAGAGGATGATGTATTTACAGAAGCAGCACTTGTTCAAATTTCTGGGCGTGTTGGAAGGAAAAAAGAAACACCTACAGGCGATATTGTCTTTTTTCATTACGGAGTAACTAAGGCGATGCGGGCAGCGCAGGCTCATATTGAACAAATGAATCGTGAAGGAGGATTTTCATGAACAGATGCTTAGCTTGTCATGGAACGTATTATGATCAGCCAGGGTGGAGACGGTTGTTGATGATCGAGCAACCATCACAGATTTGCCAAACTTGTGAATCGAAATTAGTTTTGATTAGTGGACGTCGTTGTATAAAATGCTCTCGCTCATTAGACCAGTTATTGCAAACATACAGAAAAGGGGAGCAATGCTTGGACTGCTGGCGCTGGGATCAGCAAGGAGAGACTCTTTGGAAGAATCTCTCCATTTATGAATACAATGACTTTTTAAAAGAATGGTTAGCCACGTTTAAGTTCCGTGGTGATGCGATCATTGCGTCCTATTTCACAAATAAACTAGCCAAAATGTATGAGAAACATTTTCAAGGGTATGTACCAGTACCAATACCATTAAGTAATGAACGTCTTCTTGCCAGAGGGTTCAACCAGTCTAGTTTACTGATGAAAGGATGGGTCGATGCCGTAGAAATGTTAGTAAGAACAGAAGGAGAAAAACAAAGCAAAAAGAACCGCAAACAACGAATTAGACAATTCAAACAAAATCCATTTTCTTTCAAAAGTGGGGGCGATGTAAAAGGAAAAAACATGGTACTTATTGATGATATTTATACAACAGGAACAACTGTGAGACAAGCAGCAAGGGTGTTACAGGAACACGGGGCAACGAAGGTAGCTTCGTTAACGATTGCAAGATAAATCTGACAGTTGTTAAGACATTCGCTATAATGTAAGCAAGAGGAGGGGAAAAGCTATGAAAGATGTAGCGAACTGCGCGAAATGTGGGCAGATTTTTGTAAAAGCACTTCGACCAATTTGTCAGCATTGCTATAAAGAGCAAGAAACGAACTATGAAACGGTTTCAAGATTTATGAGACGACAACAAAATCGAATGGCTTCG
The DNA here is from genome assembly GCF_056619925.1 of Halalkalibacter sp. HAAS-P013. Lineage (NCBI taxonomy): Bacteria > Bacillati > Bacillota > Bacilli > Caryophanales > Bacillaceae > Halalkalibacter > Halalkalibacter sp. HAAS-P013. Next base: position 108,397 of record NZ_JBWQTU010000012.1, on the reverse strand, counting down.
ATTCGAGAAGTACATAAAAAAACGGAAGTGCCACTAGAGCAGATCCATCAATTTGTTCGTGAAGGGCGCTTACATGTTACTCATTTCCCAAACTTAGGTTATCCGTGTGAATCGTGTGGGGCGATTATTCAACAAGGTAGACTATGTACGACGTGTACCGATCATATTAAAGGTGGCCTTGAGAAACTGAATAAAGAAAAAGAGTTTGAGCAGAAGAAAGAAGAAAGCCTAGCAAAAGAACGTACAGAAGATGTAACGTATCATTCATTAACGGGACGTTTTAATAAAAAGTAGTTAACAATAGTGAAAAACGTGCCGATATAAATGAAAAGAGAATCGTGCGTTTTTAATACTTTCAGTGAGGTGAGAAACATGAAAATCAATCCATACAATTCTATTCATCAAAATCCGTATCGTAAACAAATGGATAAGAGTGAGAAAGCTGCTGGGGTTTCAGCAAAACGAGATAAGCTTGAGATTTCTTCTGAAGCGTTGCAAATGCAAAAAGGTACGAAGATGGAACAAGAGCGAGCTGAGAGAGTGAAAGCATTAAAGCAACAAATTGATGCTGGAGAGTACAAGGTCGATGCAAAGGCTGTGGCCAATAAGTTTTATGACTATTGGAACAAATAGAGTGAAGGGGGAAATGGGATGTCTGCTGCAGCAATTGCTCAATTAATTGAGCGTTTAATTGAGATACATGAAGGGTTAATCGACCTTGCAGAGCAAAAAGTCGAACCAATTAAAAAAGGCGATATGCCAGCCCTTGAGAAACTTGTTCGGGAAGAATCCAAGCTTGCTAATAAGTTGCAGACGACCGAGATGCTTCGCACAAAGGTTGTACGGACATTTTTGCTAGAAAAGGGAGAGGTAACAGAAAACGCGACGTTATCAGACGTGAAGAAGCATGTAACAGAAGCGGAACAGAAGCATTTCGATGAACTTCAAAAGAAGCTAGTTGACTATGTCATGACATTAAAAGATCAAAATGAATTGAACCAGTCACTTATTGAAGAATCGTTGCGGTTTGTGAATCTTTCCCTTGATTTAATGATTCCGCATAAAGAGGATGTAAGTTATAACCCACGAGCGAGAGAAGATCGACCATTTGAAGGTAGTCATTCCCTCTTTGATTCAAAAGCATAGGAGATTAGAAACCGGAGGAGCAACACATGCGATCAACATTTCATGGATTAGAAACGGCAAAACGCGCAATGATGACTCAGCAAAGTGCCCTGCATACGACAGGTCATAATATCGCCAATGCTAATACACCTGGCTATACAAGACAACGGGTCAATTTCACTCAAACAGAACCATACCCATCGATTGGTATGAATGCACCACGTATTCCAGGCCACCTTGGGACAGGGGTTCAAGCAGGTTCGATTCAGCGTGTTCGGGAGGCGTTCCTTGATGTTCAATACCGAAATGAAAATAACAAAGTAGGCTATTGGGATGCGCGCTATCATGCGTTAGAGAAGATGGAAGATATTATAAACGAACCTTCTGAACAAGGATTAAGCAGGCAGATTGATATGTTTTGGACGGCTCTTCAAGATTTATCTGTAGATCCAGAAGACGCTGGGGCTCGCTCAGTCGTGCGCCAGCGAGCTGTAGCAGTTGCTGAGACATTTAATTTCCTTCATAGTTCGTTAACGACGATTCAAGCTGATTACAAAAATGAAATAAGCGTAACAGAAAATGAAGTAAACGCCATCTTGCATCGGTTAGAAAATGTGAACACACAAATACGCGAAACCGAACCTCATGGTTATGTGACAAATGACTTGTACGATGAACAAGACCGACTTCTTGATCAATTGTCAAAGATTATAAATATTAAAGTAGAACGCGAAAAAAGTGGGGGACAACCGAATCCAGCTGCAGAGGGAGTTGTGACGGTTTGGCTTGTGAATGATCAAGGGCAGGCAATCAATGATATCAAACTAGTTGACGGTAAGGGGATCGAACGAGAAAAGAAAGTAGATATTTCATTTGGAGAAGATGGAACGTATGTGAAAGGCTTTCGAGTTATAGATGCGGACTTTGAAGGGGATGTTGAATCAGTTCCGAATCTTTTAGACGTCATGCCGCGTGGTGAAATGAAAGCTTTAATTGAAGCGTATGGATATGGACCAGATGCGGAAAATGTCCAAGGGATTTACCCTGAAATGTTACGAGATTTAGATGAAATGGCTTTTGTCTTTGTTAATGAAATAAATCAGATACACAGCAGTGGGTATACTCTTGCAACGGCAACAGAAGAAGCGAAACAAGGCGTTCTTTTATTTGACCTTGGGGATACAACAGAGACGGGTGTGGGCGCAGCAAGACAGCTGAAATTGCATGCTGACATCCACCTGTCATTAAATAATATTGCAGCAGCAACAGGCAGTGCAGACGGGGTATTTTCTGGAGATGGTACGAATGCAAAACGTCTTGCTGATGCAAAGGACGCGCTTCTATCATTCCGTGGCGATACGGGTACGGTTAGTAGTTTTTATCAAGGTGTCATTGGACAAATGGCTGTAGATACATCAGAAGCTCAGCGTATGCTAAGAAGCAATGAGTCTTTACGAGATAGTGTTGATTATCGTAGACAATCTGTTAGTAACGTATCACTAGATGAAGAAATGACGATGATGATTCAATTTCAACATGCGTACAATGCAGCAGCAAGAAATATTACGATGGTCGATGAAATGCTAGACCGGATCATTAACGGCATGGGTGTAGTCGGCAGGTAAGGATAGGTGAAAATAGATGCGAGTAACACAAATGATGCTATCTCAAAGCTCATTGCGGCATATTAACCAAGGCTATGATCGCTTAGCGACGATTCAAGATCAACTAGCAAGCGGGAAAAAAATAACCCGTGCGTCTCAAGATCCTGTTGTAGCCATGAAGGGGATGCGATACCGAAGTCAAGTAACAGAAGTCGAGCAATTTAAGCGAAACCTTGCAGAAGCATATAACTGGATGGACACGACAGATTCAGCCTTAGATCAAGGAACGCAAGCGTTAGCGCGTATTCGTGAACTAGCAACACAAGCGGCTAATGATTCCTATACACCTGAAGAGCGAGCAAATATTGCCAAGGAAGTAACACAGCTACGTGAACACCTTGAGTCGATTGCTAACTCTAAAAATAGCAACAAATACATTTTTAACGGAATGAATACGACAACGGCTCCTGTACAAGACGGATTAGTGACAACAAATGGACAGCCAGTAGAAATTGAGTTAATGAAAGGCGTGACTGTTCAAGTTAATGTGAATCCTGGAAGTGTATTTACGAACGAGCTATTTAATGATATTAAGGCACTAGAGGCAGCACTTGCAGGTGAAACGAGTAGCGGGAGTGACTTGTCTGGTTTTATTGATACCATCTATGGTCATGTGAATAATTTTGTTGCTGAGCGAGCAGAGCTTGGGGCTAGAGTAAATCGTGTTGAAATGATGGAAAATCGATTAATGGAACAAGAAGTGATTGCTAAGCGCATTATGTCTAATAATGAAGATGCGGAAATGGAAGAAGTGATTATTAATTTGATGACACAAGAAAGTGTACATCGTGCCGCATTATCAGCTGGGGCAAGAATTATCCAGCCAACGTTAATGGACTTCTTACGTTAATCAGAGAGGAGCAGAGTAGGATGAGGCTACCTTCATTACACATACAACAAACGGATGCCTTAACTGGACTCCGCTCCAATCGACCTGGACTTCACATTAGACAACAAAGTCCAGATCTACACATAACCCAAGAGCATCATGGACTGATTGAAATAAGCAAAACAGCTGCTGTGATGCATATTGATCAAACAGAAGCATTTGCTGATGCCAATCTAGTACCTGCACTAAGGCAAAATAAAGAATATTTAGCTAGTGGCAAAAGTAAAGCCGCTCAGTTTATTTCCCGAACTGTGCAGCAAGGCGATCAAATGATGCGAATTGAAAATGGAACAGGTGCTCTTGCTAGAATTTCTAAGGTGAACAGCGAACCCCCTGAGAAACAAGCGACTCTTGGATATATGCCTCTGTCCATGGACAGAGTGAAGTTTCATTTTCAACCGAGTGATGTCTCTGTACAGGCAAATTACAAGCCAGTTGGAATTCAAGTTGATCGCAAGGAAATACAGATTGACATTCCGAAATGGCAAACAGAAACGTACGTAAAGCAAAAAAATCAAATGTCTTTTCAAGTTGTTGGTGGCAATGTGAATATGGCGTTGTAGAGAAGTCGCTCTGCGAGGCCACGGAAAAGGTCAAAACCGTACCTTTTTCAGTGGCCTACGCACTGCGGCTTTTTTGTTGTTCAGGTAATTAAAAAGCGAACCAAACACATGGCTTTTAAACAAAACCGTCCTGTGGATTTGTTTCATTATTAAGGAAATAAGTAACACCTTTCCCGGGAAATCGACAAAGGAATTGGGGAATAATGGCTTAATATAAGAGCGGAAGTAAGACTGACTTTACAATTTCCCGTCTTCGACATAAACTGATAGAGAGATTAGTGCTCAATAATAATTTGGAGGTGGATGTGATGGAAAAGGAAATCTTAACTCTTTTAAAACAAATGAATGAGAAGATGGACAAGCAGTTTGAACAGATCGATGTTAGGTTTGGTAGGCTTGAAGAAAAGTTAGACAATGTAGATCAGAGATTAGATAGAGTCGAAGAACGATTAGATAGGGTAGAAACTCGTCTCAACCAACATGAACGACTTTTAGAATCTTTGATTAAAATGACTGCTCAAAACACAGAAGACATCACAGCACTCCGAACAGAAACGAATGAACGTTTTGACAAGCTAGAGCTCTCCTACTATAAAATGACTGCTGACATTAACCTCCTATTCCAAGAAACCCAAACAAACAAGCGTGATATTGCATTATTAAAAAATCAATAAGAATCCGCTCCCCACTACGCAAGCTGTTTGTGGGGAATTTTTTTGTTGAGAAACAGCTATTAATTACGTAGAAGAATGACGAATTGTGTTATGGTACAATGAAGCTAATAATAACTAGTACAGATGGAATGAGTGAGGATACGATGAAACTAGAAACGAAATATCAAGGTCAAATTGAAGTAAACGAAGAAAGAGTCATTACGTTTGAAAAAGGGATTCCCGCTTTTGAAAGCGAGACCTCTTTTGTGCTTCTTCCTTTTGAAGAAGGAACGCCTTTTTTTGTCCTGCAATCAACGAAAACAGCAGAAGTTGCCTTCATCTTGATTAGTCCGTTTGAATTTGTCCCTGGTTATCAAGTGAAGCTACCTAACTCCACTCTTGAAACACTTGAGATTGAAAGGTCAGAAGATGTAGCAACATTTGTTATGCTTACGGTAAAAGAGCCGTTTAACGATACAACAGCGAATCTTCAAGCACCAGTCATCATTAATACGAACAAACAAAAAGGGAAACAACTGCTTATGAGTGACAGTCATTATCAAACGAAGCATGCTATTTTTAAAGAGCCTGTAGCAGCGAAGGGGGAAAAGTAAATGCTTGTTCTCTCTAGAAAAATAAAAGAAGCGATTCAAATTGGTGATGACATTGAGCTGAAAATCATTGCCATTGAAGGCGATCAAGTAAAGATCGGAATAGATGCCCCGAGACATGTCGAAATACATCGTAAGGAAGTATACTTGGCGATTCAGGAAGAGAATAGTGCGGCAGCGCAGACGGTTTCAGTGGATGTGTTGAAGGGGTTTTTGAAAGGGAAATGATATGCAAGTAAGCTAGCTATCCTACACAGGAATAGCTAGCTTTTTCTATGTTAAAACACAATGGCATCTCCTCTTTGAAGTGAGTAGGTGGATATCGTGCCAGCAGGTAACTCTAACACAGAAGTTGCCTGTTTTATGGGGAAGATCATCGTCCATGGCTGGACTTTTTCTTTTAAATGGACAATTTGTTTCTTGTCATTTAAAAAAACAACATCAATGGGAAAGAACATAAAAAACATATGAATCGAATTACAAGGTGCAAGGAGGATTCCTTCGTTCACAATTGGCTTAATACGAAACATCAAGCCTTTTAACCTTTTATAGAAGGTCTCATATTTCATAATGGTAATTGGCGTTTGAATAGTTTTATTTTCAGAAATGATTTTCATAGCAAAGCACGACCTTTTTTCGAACTTAAAAAGCTGGATATATTAGATATTTATGGAATGGTAGGAATATTTTAGAGAAAAACAGGCAATATGTTAGGTTTTTGATAAGGTTATTACCAAAATAATGTAATAGATGAAGAATTTTGTCATTGTTGATCAGACTAAGCAGATGTATTATCAAATTACAAACAGCGCCGTAATTTTACATAATGTTACACAGTTGATTGTAGACAAATAATGAAAAGGGCAAACCAGTGGAAACGTTGGGACGCAAAACTATAGGGGCTTTTATCTTAGATATGCCAGCCAGTTGCCGGAAATAGTAACTTACATACTATTCTTCGGGGAGTAGTATTTTTTTATGCAGTTATACAAAAAACATTTTTAGGGGGACTCACATTATGATGAGCAAAGTTATGAAGTTTTTTAAAGAAGAAGAAGGACAAGGTATGACTGAGTATGGTTTGATTTTGGGGGTTATTGCTATTGGAGTAGTTGCGGTTTTAGGGTTCTTCCGTGATGATCTAATAGAGGTATTTGATGCTGTTAGAGGTTCATTATTTGGTGAAGATTAAATAGTTTTAAAACGACTTAACTAAATTAAAAAGCCTACTTTTAGGAGCATTTGTTCCATGAGAAGTAGGCTTTTTTTTCGAGGTGATACACAATGACATTATTTATCTTATTCCTAGCCCTAGGCATTTCCCTATTCACAGACATCAAAAATCGTAAAATCCTTAACATCGTAACCCTCCCAGCGATGCTATTAGGGTTGATCCTTAACACCATCATTTACGGCTGGGAAGGTCTTCTACTAAGTTTCCTAGGTCTACTAATTGGCTTCTGTTTACTCGTCATCCCTTACGCATTAGGAGGTATGGCAGCAGGTGATGTGAAACTTCTTATGGCAATTGGAGCGCTGCAAGGACCAGCTTTTGTCTTCGGATCTTTCTTATATACAGCTATATTTGGCGGAATCATTGCTCTCATTATATTAGTAACAAAAAAGGAATTACTAAGTTCATTAAAGCGCATTCTCTTCACCCTTCGTTTAAAAACATTGGATGGATTAAATAAAGATGAAATGCACCATGCCTTTCCATATGGTGTTGCGATCGTGTTGGGGACTGTGTGCTATTCGGGAGTGAATTTGCTGTGATTCGGTCAGAAAAGGGTCAAGCAGTTGTTGAATTAGCATTAACCCTCACGATCCTTGTTTTTTTGATATTTGGGATTATCGATTTTGGACGGATTTTCCATGCGTATTTGACACTTGAGCATGCTAGTCGGGAAGGGGCTAGAGTAGCTAGTGTTGGTGGGACAAATGCGGAAGTGGTATTACGCATTAAAGAAGCGTCGCCTTCATTACGCGCTGAAAATATAACCATTGCGCCCATTACAACAAGCCGGACACGAGGTTCGTATGTAACGATAGATCTATCATATCCTATTTCCTTTTCGATTCCTTTATTCAGAAGTGTGTTACCTGACCCTCTTACAGTTAGATCCAAAACGGTGATGAGGGTGGAATGAGGATGAAGAGGTTTCTTAAGCAGGAAGAGGGAGCGGTCATTGTTTTAGTTGCATTATGTATGACGATGTTTATAGGCTTTATGGCATTAGTTATTGATATGGGGTCTCTTTATCTTGAAAAAAGTAGACTTCAAAAGATTGCAGATGCTGCCGTGCTAGCTGCGGCTCAAGAACTCCCCGAAAATCGTGATAAATCAATGGAGATAGCTCGACAAACAATTCTGATGAATAATGGAGAGCCAGCCCATTTTCAAACGAGCATTAATCAAAGTAACTCCTTAGTTGAAGTAATCGGAAGCCAAAAAGGAACGTTGTTTTTTGCTAAAGCACTTGGAATCAAAGAGCCATTGATTCAAGCGAGTGCGGCTGTCCAGCTTCAGCCACTTTCGTCGGGGAAAGGTGCCATTCCATTAGGCGTTCAACCTTCTATGGATTTGTCCTTCGGTGCAGTTCAAACGTTAAAAGTAAGCGATTCTGCAAGCGGAAACTTTGGAGCAATCGCGCTGACAGGGACTGGTGCTAGAAACTACGAAACCGACCTAAGAAATGGGTATGAGTTTGAACTAAAAGTAGGAACAGTTCTCGGTACGCAAACGGGGAATTTAGCTGGTCCAACAAGGGATGCGGTCACGCCACGAATTGCAGCTTGCCCGAATGCAACGTATTTGGATTACCCGCCAGGCTGTCAAAGAGTTGTCTTAATACCAATCTTTGAACCAGTACAAGCAGATCAAAACCAAATTAAACAAGTTCGCGTCCTTGGGTTTGCATCATTTTTTATTGAAAGTGTGGCCTCGACAAATCAGGGAGCTGAAGTAACAGGACGATTTATTCAATTTGCTCATTCTGGGGAGTCTTCTCAAGGTCAAACGAACTACGGAACATTTGGTTATAAACTTATTCAATAAATGAAGGTGAGACATAAATGAGTACGAAAAAAATATGGATGCTTGCAATTATTTTTGGAATGATGATGTCGATCCTTTTCTTTATTGTCATTTCCTATAATGACAATACGAATCAAGTTGCAACAGCAACAAGCCTCGAAAGTGAAGAGGGAGAGGAAACAGAAGAGGAAGTTCAGCAAACGATTGAAATCGAAAAAGGAAAAAGGGCGATTTCGATTGCTGTTAATGAGGTACAGAGTGTTTCTGGATTTGTTAGACCGGGGTCTTTTATTGATTTAGTCGCGGTTTTGCCGACACCAGTTGGGGAAGAAACAACATCACAAATTTTACTTAACAATGTCAAAGTACTAGCTGTAGGGAAAACGTTTGTTGATGAATATAGTGAGAACCATGATTCGTATCAAATGGTGACTCTTCAAGTGAGTCCAGAAGACGGAGCTGCTCTTGCCTTTGCTTTAGAATCTGGGGTCTTTACACTCATGCTACGAGGGGAAGAAGATAACGAGCTCTCACCACGTGTCAACATATCCTTAGAGCAATTGAAAAAAGGAAAGATGTCAAAATGAGAGTAAACTATTATATCCTTTCTGAAAAACGAATGTATTCGACGGCAGTGAAAATGATGCTCGATGATTTGAAAAAGGTCAATAAGATTTATGATCATGTATCTGAGTTGAAAATAGATCTTGCCAATTCAAAAGGAACGGTTGTCATCATTGGTCCTAATACGGTTTTTGATCCGTATGAAGTGTGTCAAGGTTTGTCTCGACTGTTTCCATTAACAGCAGTGCTTTTATTACTAAACAAAGACGACATTGACTACAAAAAAGCAATGTTTTCAGGAGCTGTTGATGTACTTGATATTGAAAGTGATGAAGCTGAAGTCATTGAGTCGATCAAAAAGGCTGAGAAAGTGATCGGTATAAAAGTAGTGAGTGACCCAAATAAAGATGAGCAGAAAGAGGCAAAGATCATTACGGTTTGCAGCACAAAAGGCGGAGTTGGAAAGACGACGATCAGTGTGAATTTGGCGGCTGCTTTAAGTAAGCATAACTTAAAAGTAGCGGTTATAGATTTGGACTTGCAATTTGGAGATGTCGCTCTTTTGTTTGATCAGCTGCCAAGTCAATCAATTTACGATTGGGTCAAACAGTCGTATGAAAATGGTGACAAGTCCTTTGGTAATTATGTTTTGAAACATAAAACAGGAATAGATCTTGTTGCAGCTCCTGACTTGCCAGAATTTTCCGAGCTCATTGCTGGTGAACATATTGCTTATTTAATTGAAGCAATGAAAAAAGAGTATGACATTGTCATTATTGACACCCCGCCTGCCTTTGTTGAAACGAGTTTAGTCGCGTTAGAAAGCTCAGATTTGATTTTACTTATTGCATCGCTTGATTTGCCGGCGCTAAAAAACGGAAAGCTAGCGATCGAAACGTTAGATTTATTAGGATTAAAAGAAAAGATTCACATTTTATTAAATCGTGATTCGGAAATGGAAGGCATGACTAAGGAGTTGATTGAGGACGTGTTAGGCCTTGAGGTTAATGGAAGAATTCCAAGTGACTATCGTACGGTCATTTCTTCGATTAATAATGGAGAGCCATTTGTTTTAAAAGCGACAAGAACCCCTGTAGCAAAAGCAATCATGAAGCTAGCTGAACAAGTACTAGACACATTCGCTCAAGGGGAAAAAGTGATCAAAGTAAAGAAGAAAAAAGGACTGTTTTTCCGCAAGAAAAAATAGGGGGAGATTTACTTGTCATTATTAAAACGTTTAAATGAAAAAACTCTCTCTTCTTCAGCAACTGAAGGAAGGCAAGATTCATCCACTCCTCAAAAAAGGGAAGGGACAAGACCAAAGGATTCTGATTTGAAGATCGCTTTACAAACTCACTTAATCTCAGAGCTGAAAAAGAAGCCAGACCTGACAGATAAGGAGCAAAAAGAGTTAATCGAAGTGGAAGCGATGAAATTTTTCAATGAAAAAAATGATCGGCTCTCATTTGAAGGAAAAAAAGAACTAACGGATACTGTCACCCATGAATTAATTGGATACGGCCCTATTACAGCTTTGTTAAATGATCCCGAGGTATCAGAAATCATGGTAAACGGTCCTTATCAGATTTATGTTGAGAAAAAAGGGAAGTTAGTGCTGAGTGATTATTATTTTCGAGATAATGATCATATTTTACAGGTGATTGAGAAAATTGTATCGCCGCTTGGGAGAAGAATTGACGAAAGCAGTCCGATGGTGGATGCGCGTCTTCCTGATGGATCAAGGGTAAATGCGATTATTCCCCCATTATCATTAGTAGGTCCGACGATTACGATCCGAAAATTCCCGCAGAATCGCCTGCAAATTGCAGATTTAGTCGGTTTTCAGTCGTTAACAGACGAGATGGCACAATTTTTAGATGCGTGTGTTAAGGCACGGTTGAACATCTTCATTAGTGGAGGTACAGGGAGTGGGAAAACGAGTCTCTTAAATGTCCTGTCTTCGTTTATTCCGGATGATGAACGAATCGTGACGATTGAAGATGCTGCAGAGCTTCAATTGGGTCAAGACCACGTTGTTTCCTTGGAAACGAGACCCCCGAACATTGAAGGAAAAGGGGCAGTGACGATTCGCGACTTAGTAAAAAACTCATTACGAATGCGTCCAGACAGAGTTGTCATCGGTGAGGTTCGTAGTGGAGAAGCACTAGACATGCTCCAAGCAATGAACACAGGACACGACGGTTCCTTAGCAACAGGACACTCCAACTCACCAAGAGAGATGCTCTCGCGCCTTGAAACGATGGTTCTCATGGCAGGGATGGATTTGCCGATTCGAGCAATTCGAGAGCAAATTGCTGGTGCGGTTGATCTAATTATCCAACAGTCGAGGTTGAAAGATGGCAGCCGTAAAGTCGTGAAAATTACTGAGGTCATTGGGATGGAAGGCGAGACGATTGTTTTGCAAGATTTATTTATATTTAATCAAACAGGGACGACAGTAGAAGGAAAAGTTATTGGGAGCCATGTTTCTACGGGGATTCGCCCATATTGTTCGGAGAAGTTGGAGCGGTATGGCTATGAAGTGCCTGCAGAATGGTTTAATGGTGAATAACGATGGCCATTATTATCGTTTTTCTGCTGTCAACCGTTAGCTTTGGCTTTGTCTGGTCGTATTACTTTAATAAGCAGCAAAAAGTAAAGAAAAGGCTTCACCGGTTTATTCCAACCGATGTAAAAAAGGCAGCTCCTGAAAAAGTACCAAAATCAGGTAAAAAAGTTACTTTGAATAGCTTTATTCGCAAGCTTTCCAAAAACATCAAAACGACAGATACAAAACGAAACCACCTCGAAATGGAACTAGAAAGCGCAGGACTCCCATTAAAGGTAGAAGAGTTTATTACGATCAGAGTCGTTATTTTTGGCTTTGTCTTCTGTCTGACATTGCTGATGGGGATCCAATTGCTTCTTGCAATTATATTGGGCTTACTAGGATGGAAACTGCCGTCTATTTATTTGAAAAAGAAAAAAAGTGCCAGAGTCGCAGCATCGGCAGCTCAATTGCCACAAGTGTTAGAAATCATGGCAAATTCAATGAAATCTGGCTTTAGTTTTATGCAGGCGATGCAGTTAGTGTCGAAGGAAATGCCCGATCCCATTGGTGTTGAATTTCAACGCACAATTAAAGAAATTAATCTAGGGGTATCGACTGAAACTGCTTTTGAAAACTTATTACAACGATTGCCTAATAAAGATTTAGAAATTGTTGTAACAGCGGTACTTATTCAGCGTTCTACAGGTGGGAATTTGGCTACCATTCTAGAAACAATCCAAGAAACGATAACTGAGCGTGTCCGGATGAAAGATGAACTTAAGGCCCTTACTTCTCAAGGTAGAATGTCAGCATTAGTCATAACATTATTACCTGTTATTCTCGGGCTGCTTTTAAATGTCATGAATCCTGATTATTTCAGTCCGATGTTCAGGCATCCTTTAGGATGGGTGCTGTTAGGTGGAGGAATTTTCTCTGGACTATTAGGGTGGATTTTTATTCAAAAGGTAGTAACAATTGAGGTGTAACCGATGTTGATGTTATTGTTATGGATGTTTTCATTTGTATTTTTTACATGTATTGGTTTTTTGTTGATGCATAGAATTCACAAAAACAGATTGATTATGCAACGAAGAGTGGCTCCTTATCTCACTAAAGGGACGGATTTGAGTCGGCCAAAAGAAGAGGAAGACCGGAAAAATCAAACGTTTTATGCAAGACTGGTGAAACCATTGTTGGTAAAAGTACAAACCATCATTATAGGAAGACTGCCCAAGCACAAAATGGCACAAATTGAGAAAAGGCTCCAAGCAGCAGGATATCCACTTGGTATGTCAGCGGGCGATTTTGTTTTGCTTCATCTCTTTCTTCCGGTAACGTTATTTATCCTATTTCTCCTTTTGTTTGTACCAGTAGCAGAGGAGACAGCAAAAGTCGTTATCCTCTCAGCCATTGTCGCTATTTTTACGTATAGTTATTCGAACTACTATTTAGCAGCAAAGAGCAAGCAACGAACAAAGTTGATTGATAAAGCAATGCCTGACTTTTTTGATATGTTAAATGTCTCAATTGAAGCAGGAATGGGATTAGACGGAGCATTAAAGAAAGTATGTAGTCAAATGGATAGCCCTCTTTCTCAAGAGTTTCTGTCGAGCTTAGAGGATATGAAGCTTGGGAAGTCAAGAAAACAAGCGTTTATCGAACTAAGAGATCGTGTCCCTTCAGACTTTTTCAAAAGTGTGATGAGTTCTATCATTCAAGCCGATCAAATGGGGATTGGAATGAGCAAGGTGCTACGGACTCAGACTGTGCGAATAAGAGAAAAGCAACGGTTCAGTGCAAAAGAGCAGGCAATGAAAGCTCCAGTTAAGATGCTAATACCTATGGTTTTATTTATTTTTCCTACTTTGTTTATTGTTCTGATTGGGCCAGTCATTGTGAATTTAGTTATGCAATTTATGTAATGAAACCTCCAATCTATTTTGGAGGTTTTTTCGTACAATGGACGGTTCTTTCTTATTCAGCGACTCTGCTTTGAAACTTCTTGTTTTAATAAAAAAAACTCAAAAGGAAACTCTACTCGTGTAATAGTTAAAAATGAGGTGAAGAAATGTCTTTATTTGACCATCATCAACTCAAAGAAGAAAACGGTGAATTAGTCGTTTATTTATATGTAAATCCTGCTACTGTTGAATTTTCTAAAGAGCTAGGAGAAGTGCAACTGAAAGATCACTCAGAGGTTCGGGAAGAGGCAGAGCGTTACGTTATTACCCACTCATTGTTTAGAGTGAAAACAGTCAAAGTAGTTGTCGGTTCATTTATCGTAGTATCTTTTTTATTTTCAGATATCAATTCGAAAGCGGAAGCCTCCACCACTAATGCTGTCGTGGCAACAAGTCAAATTGAAAGTTATCCGACTTTATTTATAAATGGTCAACGCATTACTCAACTTCAACAGCCTGCCATATTAATGAATAGAACGATCTATGTACCATTACGAGAAATTACCGAAACTCTAGGGGGGACGATTTGGCGAGATACGAAAACGAATACAACGGGGATAGAAATTAACGGGACAACGATTTCTTTTGTTGTTGGTTCCAATTCAGCTCGAGTCAACGGCCAAGTCGTTCCGATGACGAATTCAATCATCTTAAATGGGCGAACGATGATTCCTGTAAGATTCTTAGGAGACAGCTTAGGCATGACAATCGAGCGAGATGCAAGAACGAACACTGTTGGTTTGTCAGAGAAATCTTCGCAAACGGGAAATTCTTCCACCTATACAGTTGTTGCGGGGGACACACTATCTACAATAGCGAGCCGTTTTAATACAACGGTAGCGACATTAAGACAGGCTAATAATCTAACCTCCGATGTTATTTTTGTAGGCCAAGTCCTAACGGTTACGGAAACGTCATCTCCTAGCAGCACTCAGCCAACGAGTACACCAACTACTTATACGGTTGTAGCAGGAGATACCTTATCAGGGATAGCTAGCCGATTTAATACAACGGCGGCAGCATTAAGACAAGCTAATAATCTAACCTCGGATATGATTTTTGTGGGGCAAGTGATGACGATTAACGGAACATCAACTCCAAGTAACAGTCAACCAACGAGTACTACAACTTATACGGTTGTGGCAGGGGACACACTATTTTTAATAGCAAATCGGTTTAATACAACGGTTACCGCCTTACGCCAAGCGAATAACTTAACATCTGATACGATTCGAGTTGGACAGGTCCTAACCATTCCAGGTGCTGGGGCGACACCATCTAACAACCAAGCCGTAACAAAGACGGAAACGACTCATACTGTACGTTCAGGTGATACAATGTGGGGAATTAGTCAGCAATATGGGATACCATTTAATGAGCTTTTATCTTTTAATAACATGACTGATCGAAATACATTAACAGTAGGTCAAATCATTAGAGTACCCGTTTATCATGTACCAATTAGACCTGTTGTGAGTGAGCGGCATGGGGAACTGTTAGATTGGTGGACAGAGGCGAGATATGTCTTTTCAACAGGGAAAGTTGCAACGATTACGGACTTTGATACAGGACGTACTTTTCAAGTTAGGCATACAATGGGTGGAAACCATGCCGACAGTGAACCATTAACGGCAAGAGACGCGCAAATTATGAGGGAGATATGGGGTGGCAGTTACACCTGGACACCAAGAGCCATCATTGTTGAAGTGGATGGTAGAAAATTAGCAGCAGCCATGCACTCTTTCCCACACGGAGACCAGGTGATAAGGGACAATAACTATAATGGACATTTTTGTATTCATTTCTTGAATAGTCAGCGCCATAATGATGGGCAAGTTCAGGAGTCTATGCAAACGCAAGTGAGGAGAGCGGCTGGGAGGTAAATGCAGATGAAATATAGGTCGGGAACATTTGTTGTTTTATAATAAATGATGGGGATATTTACCTATCAATTGTTAAGATTATACAAAATAAAACTATTAGTTAAAGAAGTTATGATAAAAAAACAAAAAAATGCTTCCGAATTACAAAATTCGACAAAGTTAATTGTTATTTTCCTGTAAAATGGTTAATAAGATTTGTGACTAATAGACTATATAGGGTGGTTTTATGATTTCACTACAAAACTTTTTCGATACGTCAGCATCCTCCGTTGATCTTGAAGCACTTGAAATATATAAAACAATTCTTACTCATAGTACGGATATAACGTTTATTTTAGATCTTAATGGAACGTTATTATCTACAAACAGTAAGATGGAACAAACGATTGGTTTTAAGGCAAATGAACTACAAAACCAATCATTTTTAACATTCCTGCCAAAGGGTGAGCCAGTTAAGTTTTATACAGCATTGTCAACCATTAGAAAAGGGAATCCGATCACAATTACGTTTGCACTTCAACATAGGGACGGACACTTCATTGATTTAGATATTACGGCGATTCCAATTAAACACGATAATAAAATTACTGGTGTGATTGGAATAGGAAGAAATATGACGAAAGAAAAACAGCAAGAACGTGAATTAATGAAAATTCAAGAAAATCTTAATCACGTGCAAATGATCGGGAACACGGGCAGTTGGGACTATGACGTGATTGAAGATGAAGCATATTGGTCAAAACAGATGTACCGTATTTTTGGAATGCAAGAAGATTCCTCTTTTGTACCAACATATAACAGTTTTTTAACATTTATCCATCTGAATGACCGTGAACGCTTTGTTCGTTTCTTAGAAAAATCATTACAAAATGGAGAAAGCTTTCAAATAGAGTTTAGCATTGTAAGACCCGACGGGAATAAGAGGGTCCTAAACCAGCAAGCTGATGTTATTTTAGATGAAAACGGGAACTCAGTTCGCCTTATTGGAACGATCCAAGATATAACGACACAGCGGCGGACAGAGGAATTGTTAAAAACGAGTGAGGAACAAAAGAATTTCATATTTAACAATCTTGAAGTGGCTATCTGGTCTGTAGAGGTTGCAACGAATAGAGTGCTGTACTGTACAAAAGGATTTGAAGATATATTTGGTTATCCTCGGCATGTAGTTGAAAACGCACGAGATTTCTGGCTCAAAATCATTCATCCAGATGATATTCAAGCTGCGAGGAACAATCAAAATGTCCTCACGGAAGGCAAGGATATTAAACACCAATATCGAATCATTCATGCCTCTGGAAAAGTTAAGTGGATATCGGACCATACAATTCCTGTTTTAGATGAAGAAGGAAACCTCATTCGATTAGATGGGATTATTTCAGATATATCGGATCAAAAATTTGCTGAAGAGAAAATGAGTTATTTGGCCCACCATGATCATTTAACGAAGCTTCCAAACAGCAGGATGTTTGACCAAGTCCTTCGCAATAACCTTGTTCAAGCAAAAGAGAAGAACATGCAGTTTGCCATTTTGTATTTGAACTTGGACCGCTTTAAGAAAATTAACGATACACTTGGACACCTAGTTGGAGATGAATTGTTAATAGAGGTTTCAAGACGGTTAAAGTCATTGATGTTAAAAGAGGGCATCGCTGCTCGGATGGCGGGGGATGAAATTGCGGTTATTTTAGCAGAAATAAAATCAGTAGCAAAGGTAAGAGAGTTTGCCAATGATATCCTTCAAACTATGCTTAATCCTTTTCAAATAAAGGGTTTCGAGCTTTATATGACAACTAGTATAGGAGTGAGTATCTACCCTGAACATGGTGAGACAGCAGATGTCCTTATGAACAATTCAAAGGCTGCCGTTAATCGAGCAAAACAACTAGGGAAAAATAACGTTCAATTATTTAGTAACGCAATAACGGGGCAGTCTTCTAATCATTATTTGTTAGAAACAGATATGAGGAAAGCGTTAGTAAACAATGAGTTTGAAGTGTACTATCAACCACGTGTCTGTACAAAAACAGGGAAGATTCTTAGTGCTGAAGCGTTAATAAGATGGAGCCACCCAGAGTTAGGCTTTTTACCTCCTAGAGAATTTATTCCATTAGCTGAAGAGAATGGGTTAATATCGGAAATCGGCGACTGGGTTGCTAAAACAGTCTGTAAGCATTTGAAGGCGTGGCAAGAAGAACAGATACAGGTTACACCGATATCAATTAATATTTCAGCAAAAGGATTCTTAAGAAATAACATAATTTCGAAGTTTAAGAGTCTCATGGCTGTATCAGAAATAAGCACGCAACTTTTAGAATTGGAAATAACAGAAAGCTACTATATGTTGAACATGGAAAAGGTCGTACAGGACCTTGCTGAACTAAGAAGTATCGGCATTAAAGTAGCGTTAGACGATTTTGGTACTGGTTTTTCATCTTTAACACAATTGAAAGAGTTAAAAATTGATACGTTAAAAATCGATCGGTCTTTTATCAAACATATCGTCGAAAAGAAGCAAGATGAAGTGATTGTATCGGCGGTTATCGAACTTGCCCACGGGCTGGGTATTCAGGTCGTGGCTGAAGGTGTTGAAACAAAAGAACAATTAGCTTTATTAAAAGAAAAAGGCTGTGACCAAATACAAGGATACTTGTTTAGTAAGCCAATACGAGCAACAGAGTTTCAAAGGTTGTTAGAAAAAGGGATTATCGATCTTTCATGACGGATTAGTGATCATAATTGCTTTTCGTAGGTAACGGGGAGATATTATTTTTAAAAAAAGTCTGCCCTTTCTTATTTCCTCGGTACTATCAAAGAAATTCTATCAGGTCTTATTGAGATACGATGGAGCCCCTAATTTCTTTAATTAGTAAATTACCAAAATAGGAACATACTCCCACTGAAGTTAAACTAAAAAGGATTGAATGAGAGTACAAGGTGATATACGGACAGTAAACAACAAAGAGACAAGCCAAGATATAAACAATAATGAAGATAAACCTTCGATACTGGCAAACTTATTGAAAGATAAGGGCGCAAAGCTACGGGTCTAAGGCTGTGAACAGCTAAGATCGCCGGGTTAAGTTTATCAAGAAGAAACGATAAAATTAAACAACAATGATACGGTATTTTTCTATACAGATGGCATTATCGAAGCACAAAACGAAGCTGGCGAGCAATATCAGCTCGAGCGTTTAACAAATACGTTAGCGAAACATCAAGATAATGGTGTAGGGGAAATTGAAAAAAGTGTGATTGAATCTGTCCATGCATTTATAGGTGAAGCAGTACAAAGGGATGATATCACAACGGTTGTTTTGAAACTATCATATGAAAAATCAAATATTACTAGCTTAAATTCACCAGTATTAAATGTATAGGTGGGATAGGTATGCAAAGTATAGTCTCGAAAGGAAAAAACATTACAGAAGCTATTAATGTAGGGCTATCGTTACTAGAAACCTCGAAAAAAGAAGTAGATATAGAAATTATTCAGTATGAAGCAAAGGGATTTTTAGGCATTCGGTCGAAAGAAGCGATCGTGAAGTTGACGAAGCTAGCACCTAGAGCTCAAGAAGTCTTGAAAGAGCGTGAAATAGCAGATCCTCCATATGAGTTGATAGAAGAGGCCATTGCTGATATTCCTGATGAACAAGTGTTGATCAATGATGATGAGCGTTACATAAAGGAAGTACATCCTAACGAGCAAGCTGATCGTCTGACTGGGAAGGTTTGGATTGAAAATGGTCAATTATATTGCCAAGCATCTCCTGATCAATATCCTATGATTACCGTTCCGAAAGGGATTCAAGTTATAAAAAACAGACAAGTAGAAAAAAGAAGTACGATCATTGTTACCGAGAATGATACGTTTGATTTTAAATTAGAAAATGAAACGAAAGAAACAAGATGGAGTATTTCAATGGATCAGCATAGAGTCAAAGTCTTGCTGCATGTGGAGCCAGGCTATCGAATCATTCGAAGCATTCCTGAT
Organism: Halalkalibacter sp. HAAS-P013; assembly: GCF_056619925.1. Classification (NCBI taxonomy): domain Bacteria; kingdom Bacillati; phylum Bacillota; class Bacilli; order Caryophanales; family Bacillaceae; genus Halalkalibacter; species Halalkalibacter sp. HAAS-P013. The sequence goes on along the minus strand of NZ_JBWQTU010000012.1, from coordinate 88,902 downwards.
ATAGAGCCTGATCGGCATATTAAGTTATCCATTCATGAAATAAAAGAAATTGATAACAGTTTAAGCTACGCAAAGGTTCTTCAAAAGTTAGAAAATTTACGAGTCATACATGGATTCAATCAAGATGAAATCATCAAAGCAATAGAAACAATAGAAGCAGGGACTTTTGAAATTGCAACAGGAATTATGGCTAAACCGGGTAAGAATGGTTGGATTGAATTAAAAGTGAATATCGATACGCAAGTAGGGCCGAAAGAACAAGAAGATGGCACGGTCGATTATAGAGAAATAAAAGCTATACCGACCGTTGAACGTGGCCAAGTTGTTGCTGTTGTTCACCCGCCTATCCCGGGGGAGTGCGGATACACGGTAACAAATGAACCACTTCCTGCTAAACAAACGTTTCCGATTCATCTCAAACTCGGAAAAGGCGTAGATTTAGTTGATGATAAAATTGTCTCAACCGAACCTGGACGTCCAAATATTGTGAAAAGAGGGCAATTAGTCAAAGCTTCCATTATGCAAAAGCTTACGCACAATGGCGATGTTGACATCGCTTCAGGCAATATTCATTTTACTGGCGATGTAGAAGTGTTAGGGCGAGTGGAAGAAGCGATGAAGGTTGAAGCGGAGGGAGATATTACGATCCTAAAAGAAGTAAATCGGGCAAGTGTTACTGGGCAAGGGGCTATTATTTCTTATGGAAATATCGTTAACTCTGAAGTGTCAGCAGGTAAGAATAATATGCTAATTGCTGAATTAGGGCATATCCTTGGTATTCTTCATAAGCATATACAGCAAATAATCAACGTTATTAATCAACTAACACAATCTCCTGCATTTAAGAATAATGATGTTTCAGCAGGTGGCCTGCAGCCATTAATTCGAATTTTGATGGAAAAGAAATTTAAAAATTTCCCGCCGCTAGCTAAAAATTATGTAGAGGTCGTTAGAAGAGGGGATAAATACTTAGATGACGATGAGTGGAAAATAATCGCGGGTGATTTGTCTCGAATTTTCCTTTCAATCTCGAATGAATTAGTAACTGTTGAAAGGCTAACCGATCTCTCTCAAAAAATGAAAGATTTACACGAAATAAGCAAGACTCCTGTTGAGCCAGATTCCTATATAATAATTCCGAATGCATCGAACAGTCGTCTTTATTGCAGCGGCAATGTAGAGGTAATTGGACAAGGTTGTGTAAATACAAAAATCCATGCTGGTGGCACGTTATCAATTAGAGGTATTTTACGCGGCGGCGAAGTATACGGCAGGTTAGGTGCGCATATTCATGAAGTTGGTTCAGAAGTGGGAACACCTACTGTGATCACTGTTCCATACGATCAGGAAATTAAGATTGGAAAGGCATTAGAAGGCACAACAGTAAAAATAGGAAATGTGAAACATGTTTTCACAGAAACAAAATATGATGTACATGCTTTTCTTGATAAAAAAGAACGGATTGTCTTTACATAATATCTGTCTTTTAGGCTCGAATTGAAGTAGCACGAAGTTGTGGAGGGGGTGTCTCAAAAGGTTTAAAAACAGACCTTTTGAGGCACCCCCTTTGTTTGAGTGCGATTATAAAGTAAACTTCTTCACGGTTTCCTGCAGTTCCTCAGCCATTCTCGATAACATCTCAGCCGACGCAGAAATCTCTTGCATCGTTGCTGTTTGCTCTTCGACTGCAGCAGCGACATTTTGTGAGTAAGGTGATGCGTTATCCGCAATCGTAGACGCTTCTTTAATCGATTCAAGCATGTTCATTGTACCAATGGCAATTTGCTGAACGGCAACAGACACTTCATCGACTTGAGTGAAAATGTCATTGATGGAAGAAGAAATTCCCTGGAACTCTTTCCTAGCTTCTGTCGCATACACAAGTCCTTGCTGGACCGTGTCACGGCCTTCAGCCATCGAAGAAACAGATCGTTGAATATCATTTTGTATATCTTTGATTAACGTACTAATTTGTCCAGCTGATTGGTGCGACTGTTTTGCTAGTTTACGAACTTCAGCCGCTACAACAGCAAACCCTCTTCCGTGCTCTCCGGCTCGAGCTGCTTCAATTGCTGCGTTTAACGCAAGCAAATTCGTTTGGTCTGAGACAGCTGTAATGAGGGAGATGATTCTACCGATTTCGCTCGACTTTTCCTCTAAGTTCGAAATAACTGTAGTTGTTGCATGAGCTTGGTTGTTAATGGCATTCATTTGGTCGACTGTCTTTTCAACAATCTCTAACCCATTATTCGATTTCTGCCTAGCCGTGTTTGTTGCTTCTGAAACAGAAAAGATGTTCCTAGCGATTTGTTCAACCCCAGCAGAGATTTCATTCGCTGTATCATTCGCACTTGCTGTACTCTCGGCTTGCTTTTCAGCGCCTGAAGCAACAGATTGAATCGATTCTGTAATTTGGTCAGTTGCTTTTGCCGATTCGTTGGCACTTGCATTAAGTTGCTCAGATGAAGCTGCAACTTGTTCAGAGTTCGTCTGAATGTTTGAGATCATCTCTCTTAAATTGTCGGTCATCTTGTTAAATGACTCGTTTAACTCATGAATTTCGTCTTTGCTTTTTATGTTCATTCGCGACACAGCTAAGTCTCCGGAAGCAACTTGTTTTGCTAGAGCGTTTAGATTAATAATTGGTTTTGCGATGAGGTTAGAAACAAAAATCCCACTTACAATGGCAAGTAAGAAAGCGGCGATACTAACGACAAGAACCAAAAAGGAAGCTCCTTGTGCCATTTGACTTACTTCAGCTTGTCTATTTCCTAGTATCTCTCCTTCAAACGCAGTGAGTGTCTGAGATACCTCGCGCATTTCCATACTAATTGGCAAAACATTTTCATTTGCTACGTGAATCGCATGATCATGCATAGAACTCGAAATGTTAATCGCTCTTTCGGATTCACTCAGGAAAATATTATTGAGTGTTGCAAGTTGGTCTAGATGACTTACTGTTTCTTCTAAGAACGTTAAGTTACGAGCCTGTTCAATTAAACTATGTATCTCTCGATTATTTGCATTCATTTCTTCAATAAATACTTCTTCTTCAAATAATAAGTAAGCATTGAGATCACTTGCTTGGTTACTAATTAATGTTTCAATATCCTGACTAATAGAGCGAATCTCATACACATTTTCAACTAAATACGTGTATGAATCGTTCGTTTGCTTAAGGTTATAAAAGGAAATGAAACTAGCAATCCCAAATAAAAGGGCAATTAAAAGAAAACTGCTAATCAATTTCTTTCTTATGGTAAGATTCATGAACTTAGTGCGTTTTTCGGAATTCTTTTCTTTGCTTAATTCCATGGGTTAGCCTCCAAGTGAAATTACGATTAATCTATTAATAAATATATATCAATATTCCCAGTGTTAACCAATGTGATAGGGACTTGCATGCCTTTGTCGAACTCAGTTAGGATCGTGCTTTCTTTCATAACAAAAGGAACAGTAATATCTGTAGTCACACCATACTCATCAATGATGGTCGAAAAACATCCGGCTATCATATTACCTAACTCACCTATAAACGAGTCTAGCATCTCGCCCTCAAGTGATAACCCGAACATGGATTGACCAATTGCCGAGAAGACTGATAAATCTCCAGTCATGACTAACTTCCCTTTAATATCACCCGTAATTTTAATGAAAACACCATAATCGAGAAAAATTGATTGTCCAGTAATTTGTGGAAAGGAATTTGTTAGATGGAGAGGGACGACATTTTTCATAGAGGTAATGATGCCTTGTAGTAAATTAATATTTGTCTGATATGTCATATCTGTTGTAGAAATCATATTCATCCTCCTTATCCTTATTAGAGTAGTTTTTTGCTGAAAAATATTGTGTACTAAAAATGGCTACTCCTAAAAACAGGAATAGCCAAATAAACATAGTATGTACACTATCATTTTGTTTGGTAACCAGGCGAACATAGTATGGTAATACCTTAGTCCCTAGGCTTTGCGTCCTACACTTTCGAGTAGTTTGCCTTTTTCAATTATATATGTAGAGCTTTTGCCTTATTATCATATACTGAAAAATATGCTAATTCAACTGATTCTACAAATTTCTACAAGGTTGGTACAGAAAAAATAGAAAAATAATGAAAAAGATTTAGAATTTGCTAAACATCTACCAATGTCCGTCCGATAATAGAGTTGTAAAGCTGAAAGTGCGTATGGCGGCCGACATAGGTGCTTGAGGCTTAAAATTAAAGATCCCGACACAAGGACGTGGAGGGAGTACATTCAAGGAGGAAATTTAGATGATTATTAATAACAATATTCCAGCGTTGAACACTTATCGTCAGATGGGCGTTAACCAACAAAACGGACAAAATGCAATGGAGAAACTAGCTTCAGGTCTTCGTATTAACAAAGCAGGAGACGATGCAGCAGGTCTAGCAATCTCTGAGAAAATGCGTGGACAAATTCGTGGTTTGGATCAAGCTTCTCGTAATGCTCAGGATGGTATTTCTTTAATTCAAACAGCTGAAGGTGCTCTACAAGAAACACACTCAATCCTTCAACGTATGCGTGAGTTAGCTGTTCAAGCTTCAACCGACACTAATACCAAAGAGGATCGCGGAGAAATTCAAAAAGAGATTGATCAATTAAAAGAAGAAATTGATAGAATTGGTAATACAACTGAATTTAATACAAAGAAATTAGTTGATGGATCACAATCACAAAAAGCTGAATTAACAGCTGGTGGAACAAGCATCCAAGGTGCAAAAGCTGTAAATGCTATGAATGAAGGAACATATGATGTGAGTGTAGCATCAAGTGCAGCAGTTGCAGCAAACGTTAATGACAGTGGTACTGGTATTGATGACGCTGCTATAACAGCATTTGGTTCAAATGTGGATATTGGTGACTCTTTTAATATTATAGTAGAAGAAGGTACAAACTCAGGTAAGAAAATTACATTACAAGATAAAGAAGGTAACTTACTTCAACAATTAGATGATCAAGATGTCACAGGTGCAATCACAATTGGTGGGAATGATGGTCTAACTATTGGAGCTGGCTCAATAACTGGTAACGGGAATGTTACTATGGATTTTGGTATGGAAGCTACTTTTACTGTTGAAAAAGCAGGAGTGCAGCTTGATCAACAAACTGTTACATCAACAGACGGTAAAGTTAATGTTGGTGGGTTCCAACTTACTGTAGATAATTCGTTAAGCGACGCTACAAACGGTGCTATTGAAGTAAAAGGTGCTGCTCTTCAATTTCAAATTGGTGCAAATGAAAATCAGTCAATTCGTTTAGCTATAAGTGATATGAGATCAGGAGCTCTTGGGGTGGAAGGTGTTAAAGTAGATTCACACGATAATGCTAAGGCAGCCATTACGACTATTAATACTGCTATTGAATCTGTTTCTGCTGAACGTTCTAAATTAGGTGCTACTCAAAACCGCTTAGATCATACTATTAATAACTTAAATACGTCAGCTGAAAACCTTCAAGCTGCAGAATCTCGTGTTCGTGACGTAGACATGGCTCGTGAAGTAATGGAAATGACGAAGAACAACATTCTTTCTCAAGCTTCTCAAGCAATGCTTGCACAAGCTAACCAAGCTCCACAAGCTGTATTACAATTACTTGGATAATTTTAATATTCAACTTAAGGGAGGCTCTAGATATGCTAGGGTCTCTTTTTATATAGGGATGATTTTCATAGACAAATAAAAAGAAAAAGAGGTATCTATCTTGTCAATAAAAGAGTACTTGGTTAAACCAACTGAATTGCAGATAAAAGATTATATAGCTAGTGACTCTCTTGAGAAGTATATTTTAAAAGTTAAAGATATTTTGGATATTCAAGAAATGGATACGATGTTCGATCTATTTGAAAATAGTGAAGTAAAACTGAAAAGCTGTACAGTAGCAACTATTAGGAGTATTAAGGAATTTAAGGATTCAAAAAAAATATTTTTAAATACAAGAAGGATTGCCGAAGATTGTACTAAAAGATTTGAACTAATTTATAATGAAAAAAGTATATTCTATAAAATAGTTAAAGTTTATGTTAGGTTAGCAATAGTTCATGAGTTAGTTCATGTTCAGCAAATAAAGATGGGGAAGCTAAGTGAGGAAATAGTTAAGTCTGAATCTGAAAAACTATACGCAGATAGAATTCATGAAAAAGAAGCCTTAGAAGTAGCAGATAGTATAGTATCTTGCAGTGATGAATTTTCAAAGAATATTATTGAAAATATGAATGGAAAGTTTATTTCGGAAAGTATAAATGAACTTATAACTAGGTAGACATAAAACATTTAGTGAGCTTTAGATTCATATTTTAGAGGTGTTCATAAGACTCTTTCAACCGGAGAAACGTTGGGACGGTTCTTGTGTTTCAAAGAGCAGGGTCCTTACTCTAAAGCGTTTCCTGCGTACAACTAGATATTAGAAACAAATGATCCAACGCCTCGACTTCCATTATGAGATAGGGGCTATTTCTATTTTTAGGGAAATGTGAATGAGAAGGTATAGCTACAATTGCTAGTGAGCTGTAGATATATTAGTAGGTATGTTTGGAAATTGTCAGTTTTCTATATGCGATAGTATGAAATAATGAAGTAAATAAGTTTATGAAGAGGATAGGTTGATATCATGAACAAGGACTTGCATCAAAAGAAACAGTTTCTCGAAGAACAGCTTCAATGGACGAAAGAACGAGACAGCATCTTAGCTCAAATAGAAGAGAAATTATATGAGATGAAAGACATTGCAGAGACTGCTCTAGTAAATAAGCTTTCTACTTCAGAAACTGAGAAACTTAATCGACAACTCCACGAGCTAAAAATGGAAGTCCAATGCTTAGAGAAGAAGTTACACTCTGTTGTACATTAAAGGGAGGTGTTTTAATGGATATCGCTCTACTTTCTATGGCATTACATCAAGGTCAAGTTCAGCAACAGGCAAGTTTGTCAGTTATGAAAAAGGCTTTAGGGAATGCTGAGCAACAAAGTGAAGCTCTTCAGAAAATGATGAGTTCAGCTGATGTGAAAGCTATTCAACAGACAGCTCAGCCTCATCTCGGAAGCTCTATTGACCTAAAAGTTTAATTAATTTGCCATAGTATGTATTATTTTTAGAATTTTGCTTAAACTCACTTAGAATTTTCCGATATAAAAGAAAAAAGCCTTCGGAGGTGCACATAGGTGGAAGTGAAAAGTGCTTCGTTTCATCATAGTTCTGAACCGATCATCGGTAAATCACAGAGTATCATTAGGGGAGGCAAAGAGCTAGAGCCAAGTGCAATGGCTTCAAAAAAAGTATTAGAAACGAGTGAGCTTGGGAGTCGTAACTCTTCAAAAGAAGCACTTGATAAGCAAGTAGAAAATATGAATGAGCTGCTAGATAATCATGCTACGACGGTTAAATTTAATGTGCATGAAGATTTAGATCGGTTATATGTACAATTGGTTGATAAGAATACAAATGAAGTAGTGAAGGAGATTCCACCTGAGCACTTTTTAGATATGGTCGCATCGATGCTGAAACATGCAGGGTTGATTATTGATAAACGAGTTTAGGGGGCTGTCCCAAAAGGCCGAAACAGAGGTGGCAATGGCTCCGTTCGCTACGCGCCTTGAGAGGAGAACCCCACTCCTCTCAAGGCTTTTAAAAGATGTAGCGACTTCGTTCATTGCTTCGGGGGTGTTTCAAAAGGTCGAAAACAGACCTTTTTGAGACACCCCCTTTGTTATATCCAGGAAATTACGGAACAGTGTTAAACAATCTAGTAATGATGCCGATAATAAAAGTAATTAGTAGGGTTTGGGGGAGTACATAATATGAGAATAGCAGGTCTCGCCACAGGGATGGATATTAATCAAATTGTTTCAGATTTAATGCGGGCACATCGGATGCCGGTGGATAAAATGGTCCAAGACCGTCAAGTTATTGAGTGGCAAATGGAAGATTATCGAGAGATCAACCGAAAATTAAATGAGTTTCGTACAAATATATTTGATACGGTTATGCGTCAAAATACTATGCAGTCAAAGAAAGTGACAAGTTCGAATGATAGTTTAGTAACGGCAACGGCTTCTTCCACAGCAGGAAATATGTCTCTTCGAATTAGCAATGTGCAAAACCTTGCTAAGGCAGCGACATATAGCAGTCAAACAGCTGATGGAAAAGGCATTTCTGGTGATATGAAAATTAGCGCAAGCGGAGCTCTTGGTCAACAACAATTTGATGTGGCAGAAGACATATGGAAGGAAGGGATCGTCAATCGTCAATCGATTCGCCAAGCTTCTACTTCTACTGTTGTTGATTTAAAGAGAGGTGACATTATCAATACAGAAGATATGATCGTAAAAGTGAATGGGAAAGTTTACGATGTTGTGACAGATGGAGAACTACAAGATCATCAAGTAAGACTTGATGCAGAAGGGAAGCTTCATTTTAAATCTCCCGTCGCACAAGGGACGACAATCTCAACCGTTTTTATCACGGCGGCACCTGAAGGCTCCTCAGACCCTAAACATAAATATACAACTGCAGGAGTAACAACCTATAATGAGAACGGAGCACAAAGAGATAAGTTTATTTTTACGTCTGATCAATCGTTAAACACGGTTTTTAGTGAGCTAGGTCGCTCAAGTGTTGGAGTAACCGGCTTCTATGATGAGTTTTCGGATAAAGTAACTGTATCGCGTTCGGCGACAGGCATTTTTAATAAGGATGGGCAAGAAATTGAGTTTGAAGGTGCTTTTTTCCAAGATGCACTCAAGTTAAATTTTAACGCTGATTACAAACATGGTGCCAAAAACGCTGAATTTACTATGAATGGGTTATCAACTCAACGTCGTTCCAATACTTTTACCGTTGCGGGGATGACCGTGACATTACGGGATACATTTGATGGGGAAGTCAATTTACAAGCATCGACGGATACAGATAAAGTATTCGATACGATTCAAAAGTTTGTCGATGATTATAATGAAATACTTGATTTAGTGAACGGAAAGCTTGGAGAAGAACGTCATCGTGATTACCGCCCATTAACCGATGAACAAAAAGATGCCATGTCAGAAAAAGAAATTGAAAAATGGGAAGAGCGTGCCCAAAGTGGACTTTTACGAAATGATATGGCGCTAAGAAATGCTGTGGATCGTATGAGGTCGGATTTATATAGTCCTGTAAACGGCTCACTGAATACTTCTTTCAATCAATTAACAACAATTGGAATAAAGACGACTAGTAATTATATGGATGGCGGGAAGCTTGAGATTGACCCGGAAAAGCTACGTGAAGCCATCGAACAAGATGTTGAAGGTGTGTACCAACTATTTGCAGGCAATGGGGAAGCGAGTAGTGAACAAGGGATTGCTCGAAGGCTTCGGTCTACATTGGATGCTGCTATTGGTTCTGTCGCTGATCGAGCTGGTGGCTTGCGTGGAAAAGTGCAAAACAATCAGTTTACATTAGGACGTAATTTAAACCGAATCAATGATCAGATTTCTAACTTTGAGCGTCGCCTTCAACAAGTGGAAGATCGCTACTGGCGCCAATTTAATGCAATGGACGCAGCGGTAAATCGTGCCAATCAACAAGCGGAAACACTGTTTGCCCAGTTGTTCCCACAAGGATAATCAAACGTTTAATTAGGAGAGGGTTATAAAATGGCTACAAACATGCAAAACGCGAACGCCTACAAACAAAACGCTATGAAAACCGCATCACCAGGTGAGCTCACATTAATGCTCTACAATGGCTGCTTGAAGTTTATTAAACAAGCAAAACAAGCAATAGAAGCTGAGAATATTGAGCAGCGTAATACGTCGATTACAAAAGCGCAAAACATCATCCGTGAGTTGATGATCACGTTAAAGACCGATTCAGAAGTTGGTCAAAACATGATGCGGATGTATGATTACATTTTAAATCAATTAGTAGACGCAAATGTAAAAAATGATCTTCAAGCACTTAATTATGCAGAAGAACTTGTCACAGAATTCCGCAACACGTGGAAAGAAGTGATTCTAATTGATCGTCAGCAGCGCCACAGTGCTGGTACTGGTGGACGAGTATAATGTCAGCGGTGAAAGAGCTTTATCTTCAAACGGAGTCGCTGTTTCAGTTTGTGAAACAGGGGCTGCCAAAGGTTGATGATGAGCGGGATCATTTTATTGCTGAGGTGGATGAGAGATTAGGGCAACGGGATCATTTTATCGCGCGAATAGATTCTAGCAAGTTGACTGAGCCTGAAAAGAAGCTCGGTCAGGAATTGGTGAAGCTAAACAAACGTTTGAATGAACAATTGGAAATGATCCGCGCAGAAATTCGTGCCAATCTCTCAGATATTAAAAAGAAAAAAGAAACAGGACGCAAATACGATAATCCGTATGATGGTCCAACATCAGACGGAGTGTTTTTTGATAAGCGTGGTGTGTAGGGAGAAGTCAGCTCAATGGGGAGAGCTAGCTTTTTTGATTTGCGAATAAATGGCTATTAAATTCTTTGGAAGTGTTGTTATGTCTTGTCAAGTATTTTTCTAAAAATATGAAATACATGATATAATTATAGTAAGGATTATCATTAGGGAGATGATGCGATGTCAGAACAGACGCCTCTTCAGTGGTTGAAGCCCAAAAATGATTTTGTGTTTAAGCTGCTTTTTGGAAGTGAAGATGAGACATCAAATCAATTACTATTAGCTTTTTTAAATGATGTGCTGGATGTACCAGACGGACAAAGTTTAGTAAAAGTTGAAGTCTTAAATCCCGCTCTAAACAAGAAAAGTCTTAAAGATAAGGAAGCAATCTTAGATGTTAGAGCAAGAGTGGTAGGTTTAGGTTATATTAACGTAGAAATTCAGTTAACGAATCAGAAGAACATACACAAACGTTCGCTTTTCTATGCGTCAAGATTATACGAGGGACAGCTAGGGGAAAAGGGGAAATATAAAACATTAACAAAAGTAGTCGCAATTAACCTCATCGATTTTAATTATTTTCAATCTGAAGATTACCGAAGAAGTTTTGGACTTAAGGAAGATGGGACACTACAACCGTATCCAGATGATTTATTAAGATTACACTTCTTTGAAATGCCTAAGTTTAGAAATTTAGAACAAAATGGGAAGATAACACCGAATGATCGGATGGCGAAATGGCTACGCTTTTTAACAAATACGGACGATACGAGGTGGGACGAAATGGCGAAACAAGATCCGATGTTGGAGCTAAGTGTGGAAAAGTTACGACTTGCAAGCATGGACCCAGAAATTCGAATGCAGTACGAAGCCCGTGAGAAAGCATTAAAAGATATCGAGTCTATTCGAGATGATGCTTTAGAAGAAGGAAAATTAGAAGGAAAAGAGGAAGTGGCTATAACGCTGCTTAAGGAAGAGATGGACATTCAATTTGTCATTCGTATGACTGGACTTCCAAAGGAAGTTGTAGAAAAAATAGCAACGAAGCTTGATAACTAAAGATGATCAAATGGATAAAGTCAGCTCATAAGGAGAGCTGGCTTTTTCATACATTCTCCTGCTCTTTATGACTACTACATAACAACCGAGAAAAAATTAAAAACATATGAACGATTCACGACTGCCAATCGTCATATCAATGAGCACATAGAAAGGGGCCTTTTATGGAACATGAGGAGGACGTTCGTTTAATTGAAAAAGCGCTGGCTGGCGATGATGATGCGTTCGCCCATCTCTTTCAACGTTATTATTCTTTCTTATACAAATATCTTTTGAAATTGACGCTTGATGAGGAAGTGAGCAGTGATCTGGCGCAAGAGACGATGATAAAGTGCTACACGCGTCTTTCCTCGTACCAGGGGGAGGCGAAGTTTTCGACGTGGATGATTTCGATTGCATCAAGATTGTACATGGATCTTCTCCGGAAGCAGAAGCGTGAGAGGAAATGGCTTGACCAAGTGAAGCAGACGTTGTCACGGCAGCTTTCTTGGCAGGCTGATACGAAGGGGATGGAGTGGAGCGATGTATTCGCTGACTTTAATCAGCTTGATGCGGATGTGAGGGTGCCGATTCTTTTGCATCATTATTACGGGTTTACGTATGGCGAGATTGGAAAGATGATTGGCATTCGCGAGGGAACGGTGAAATCGCGGGTTCACAATGGGATTAAACAAATACGAAAGGAGTGGGATGATGAAGCGAAGTGAGGATCAGGAGCATATCCGAAAATTGCAACAGGATTGGAACCAGCTAGATGAACTAGGTGATCGTTCATCCGCTTCGTTTGCAGAAATTAAGGAGCAGCTGGCAACATATCGGGTTAAGCAGAAACAAGTTTTTATTAAGGAGCTCATCATTTTCTTAGTAACAGCCGTTTTAATCTTAAGTGTCACCTTGACGAGTCTATTCCAAGCGCCAGTCATTTTTATCATTATACAAGCGGGGGCGGTCGTTGTTGCGCCGATTCTTTTGTTCGTATTGATAAGGAGAAAGAAGCGTGAAGGGACGGTTGTATATGACGACGTTTGAGTTGTACGTGATCCTTCCGCTCGTCATTGTCCTGCTTTTTACACAGAGTACGATCCTATTTATTGATGCGAAGAAAAAAGGCAGCTTTGCTTGGTTTTGGGGAATATGGGGGCTGATTCAGTTTCCGCTGCCGACTGTGTTTTATTTATTATTTGTCATTTTGCCTCGGAGAAGAAAGGCAAAAAGAAAAGAAATGGAGAGATGAGAGTGGACGTATTACATGAAATGAACTGGGCATTACTTGCGCCACTTATGGTGTTACAGGCGATTTTAACTTTCGCAGCGCTTTTTAGCTGTGTGAAACAAGAGGAGACGAATGGTCCGAAATGGATGTGGATTTTAATCATTTTATTCGTCAATTTGCTTGGAGCGATTCTTTACTTTGTGATTGGACGTAAAAACGGTTAGGAGGTGGTATGGTGCTTGTTTCGATTAATAAGTTGAGTAAGTCGTTCAAAGAGCATAAGGCTGTTAAGTCGATTTCCTTTGAGATTGAGAAAGGACGTTGTATTGCGCTACTAGGGCCGAATGGAGCAGGAAAGACGACAACGCTGCAAATGTTAGCAGGGCTTTTAACGCCGACATCAGGATCGATTGAATTTGTTGGTTATGAGAAAAAGGATTACCGGTCGCTCATTGGCTTTTTACCGCAGCATCCATCCTTTTTTAATTGGATGACACCAAAGGAGTTTCTTCAGTTTGCAGGAGAGCTGTCCAATGTACCGAAAAAACAGCTAGGTGCACGTATCGAGGAGACGTTGGATTTTGTTAGTTTGAAGGATGTGAAAAACAAGAAGATTGGCGGGTTTTCAGGAGGGATGAAGCAGAGGCTCGGCTTGGCGCAGGCGTTGCTTCATGAGCCGGAGCTTCTCATTTTAGATGAACCGGTTTCCGCGCTTGACCCAACAGGAAGACGGGATGTACTCCAGCTTATTGACCAGCTAAAAAGCAAAATGACGATTTTGTTTTCGACTCATATTTTGCATGATGCCGAGCAAGTGTGTGAAGAAATATTAATGTTAAAAGACGGCGAACTAAAGTGGAATGGGACGCTTGAGGCGTTGAAGACAGAATTTGATAGCCTGGCGATTAAACTTCGAACACAAGAGCCTATTGGAACGTTTCTCGAACGGTTGGATTATGTGGAAGACGTTACGTACAACGATTTAACGACGGCTACGATTACGTTAAGTGATTTGTCAAAAACAAATGAACTGTTGCAAGAAATCTTTCGACAAAATACAACGCTTGTTCACTATGAAATGCTGCAGGATTCTTTAGAAGATGCCTATATGAAGGTGATGGAACGATGAACAATTTTCTAGTATTAGTGAAAAAAGAAATGAAAGAAAGCGCAAGAAACGGCAAGTGGATTTGGCTGCCGGTTGTGCTCATGATCATTGGAGTATCACAGCCGATCACGAGTTATTATATGCCGCAAATTTTAGCGGCAGCCGGCAATCTGCCGGACGGAGCTGTTATTGACATTCCAACGCCAACGGGGGAAGAAGTGCTGATTGGAGTGATGTCGCAATATGGAACGATTGGTACGTTATTATTTGTCTTAGCAACGATGGGCGTTATTGCCCAAGAGCGCCAAAATGGATCGTTAACGCTTGTCATGGTGCGGCCGGTTAGTGCATTTCAATATATCGGGAGCAAATTTACTGCGCAACTAGCGATTTTGCTCGTGTCACTCATCGCGAGTTACTTGTTGACATGGTATTATACGAATTTGCTTTTTTCCTCCGTTTCGTGGACGCTCATGCTAAGTAGCTTGGTCGTTTATAGTCTTTGGGTAGTATTTATTGTGGCTGTTACCATTTTGGCAGGGACGTTGTTAAGAAATAATGGGGGGATAGCTGGAGTTAGTGTTCTTTTTTTAGCCGTGATTAGTCTTTTAACGACGCTGTTTCCAAAGTACATGGAATGGAGTCCGGGGAATATTCGAGGTCAGGCCTCGATTCTTTTATTAGAAGGAGAATGGGTTCGGTCGGTTTGGATCGTTGTTGGGAGTACAGTTGGGCTTTCGATACTGTTCTTAATTTTGGCGGTGTGGATGTTTAAGCGGTTTGAGAGTTATCATGGATAAGAGGGGGGAGCGACTCATAAAATGGGTCGTTTTTTTATGGGAATTTCGCTTTACTTTATTAAGAGAGTGGTTTATTATAAGAACATAAGTTCGTTAATGGTCGCAAAAAAATTAGGCGATACCTTAATAGGTACCACCCTTATCTCTAAAAGCCAATTGGCTCTTCGACATGCTTGAAATCATTCATGTCAAAGTTATGTACGTCTTCAAACTCTGACAAGTATAGGTTGAACTCTTCCGCATCTTCCAAAGCTTCTTGTGGAACAACGATCTCTGTAATTTCATTAAAATGATCGAGTGTTTCGGTTACACTGATTTCTCTTTTAATGGAATCTTCGTCCAAAGACAAGTCTAGCACGAGCGACATGGTCCACTGTGTTTGTAGAAATGTCTCCTTCTCAATAAACAACTGATACTCTAATTTGTGAATGTCAGCCATCGTCATGAATTCTTCTAGCTCTGCAGCTAGCTCATCCAACATTAGGTGATTTAATTCTAGAGCAAAAGCCGTTAGGACATCAGGGTTTGCCTCAAATGTTAGAATGAAATGTGTTTCATTTTCTTCATGGGCAAGCTGTTCTGTGTACTTAGCTAACATCTCTAAGTGTTGTTCTTGTGGGTTTACCTGTTCTTCTTCAATTGCGATAATTTCATACGTTACATCTTCTGGGTATGTGAACCAAGTATCTTCCAAACCGTCTCTAAAATAAATACCGTCCTCCACTACAAAAATATCTGTAATGAAGTCGCCCATAATAGGGACTTCGGACACTCTCTTTCTATACATTGATAACGGGTCTTGGATCACTTCTGTGTATAAACTCGTTGTCGTGGAAAAGGGCTCTTCATTTGGCAATGAGATATGTTGAGTTAATTCTTTCGTTGATGAGAGACTCTCTACATGTTGCAGTTCGCCAAGTGATTTTAATAAGATTTCTTCGACTGTAAGGGTGTCTTCCGTTTCACTTTCTCTTGCTTCTTCCTTGTCTTCTTGCGTTGGCTCTGCTTGAATGACAGGGTTTGTTTTGCTGCAAGCCGCAAGAAAAACCAATGCACTTACTAGTAGGAACCATTTATATGCCATTTAGTTCCTCCCTCCCCAAATGATAGAACACTTTATTTTAACAAACATTTTTTCTGAATTATAGAGACAAAAGACAGAAATAAAAAATGTACACTCCCTCATACTTGAGTCAGTGTACATCATAAGCTAAAATGGGCACGTGCTAGGAGAATCTGCAGGTCTAGTGGCCGCGATTTAGCAGGTAGGATTATCTGATTTATCGAAGGATTATGTAGTTCTTTGTTAGTATTTGTTAAATTATGTATTTATTTTACTGTGAAAAAAGTATGAATACAATAAAGCTCGTCAGGAAATCATACATAGTAACTGAAATAAACTGAATTTAATCATTCAGTTTATTTCTAATAACATTTGTGGGCAACTTTGTTAGGGAAAGGTAACTTCAGGTAAGCGATTACATTTTTCGACAAAAGTAACCCCTGAATGTTGACTTTTGCCGAGTTGTCAGACGTTTCAAGCGTTTGACAAAGGCGTGAGAGCGCTGTTATATTAAACATGTGGAAAAAAACACCACAGTATTTTAGTTACGAAGGGAATGTGAAAGCATGCAAGGAAAAGTAAAATGGTTTAACGCAGAAAAAGGTTTTGGATTTATTGAGCGCGAGGATGGGGACGATGTATTCGTACATTTCTCAGCTATCAACTCTGATGGATTCAAGTCTTTAGACGAAGGTCAAGACGTAGAATTTGAAATCGTTGAAGGTGCTCGTGGTCCACAAGCTGCGAACGTAGTTAAGCTTTAATTCACATTCCTGGGTAGGAAATGAATCATAGCTAAAACCATACAGCCTATCTCAGTTTACTGGGATAGGCTTTTAGTGTATATGAAAAAGGACGACCTTCCCTTTTTCATATACACTAAGCGGTGAGCGGAACCGCCGTTATCTATTAAGCCTTTTGAGCGCACTTCTCAAAAGGCGCACGGCGAGAGGAGCCACCGCCACGTGTTCGCACTGTTAATAGGAGAAGTGCAGCTTTTCACTTTTATTTATAGAAGCTACGCGAAAGACCTGCCGATGTTCTAAGCTAGTCATATTGTAGTCATTGTCCTTGCTCGCACGAATAAGTCCTGTCTGAATGTTCATCTTAAAAAGAAACAGGTAAAGCCATCTCCATAAATTTGGAAAATAAAAAGAGGGAAAACAGTACTGAAACAAAGGAATTCCTCATAAAATATAACCGACACCATTGTAACAAAAGCGACATAAATTTTATTTTTTTTTATGTTTAAGCAGGACTTTCAATGGGGTAACTAGAAATAAGTACATAGAAAAGGAGGAGTTATTTTATGAACTATAATATCCGTGGTGAAAACCTGGAAGTAACGCCAGCTTTACGTGACTATGTACAAAAGAAGGTCAATAAACTGGAGCGTTATTTTGATACTACTCCCATAGCAGATGTCAATGTTCGTATGCAGGTATTGAACAATCAGCATATCATTGAGGTCACGATTCCGATGCCACAGCTCTTACTTAGGGGAGAAGAAGTCCATACGGACATGTATGCAGCTATAGATGGTATTGTAGAGAAATTAGAGCGTCAAATTCGTAAGCATAAAACAAAAGTAAATCGCAAGTTTCGCCAAGAGGGAAGCTTGAAATATATGTTTAAAAATGATTTAGAACCACTTGAACAAGAGGCTCCAGTTACGGACGAGCTAGAAGTTGTCCGTAAGAAGCGTTTTAACTTAAAGCCAATGGACGCTGAAGAAGCAATTTTACAAATGGACATGCTTGGTCATAACTTCTTTGTCTTTTCAGATGCTGTGAACGGTTCAACAAATGTTGTTTACAAGCGTCGAGATGGAAAATACGGTCTGATTGAGCCAGAAGCGTAAATCGAATAAGTAAAAAG
Organism: Halalkalibacter sp. HAAS-P013; assembly: GCF_056619925.1. Classification (NCBI taxonomy): domain Bacteria; kingdom Bacillati; phylum Bacillota; class Bacilli; order Caryophanales; family Bacillaceae; genus Halalkalibacter; species Halalkalibacter sp. HAAS-P013. Next base: position 71,377 of record NZ_JBWQTU010000012.1, on the reverse strand, counting down.
GGGAGTGCAGCGTGGCTGTGCTCCCTTTTTTTTCAGAGAGAAAAGTATAAACACGTGATCGCTTTTCGAAGAAGCCTGAAAGTTTAACGAAAGAAGAGCAGTGGCTCAAAATGGGCGTGCGTCTTTTCTTTTAGGCTAGCTCCTGATATAGGCGATTTTCCATTAAGACGGTATCGATTGGGCATTCATCTGCGTCGCGGCCATATTGCCACGCCCACACGTTTGCTTCGCAGTCAGGTCTGCTTGGTGTAAATTGGCGCGGGGCATTTCGTTTTGTTGTCGTCCCAGGCTCCGGTTCCGCACTCCAAATAACAGCTTGCTCGCGAACGAGATTGCTCATCGTCGCTGCTTGGCAATACGCTTCGTTAAATGGACCTTCATCCGGATCGGCATAAATACCTGGACGATAAGGACTTCTGTAAAACGCTTCAACCCAAGCGATAATCCAATCAGCATCCACATCAAAAAAACGCTCGACATTGGCGAAGATAAATGTACCTTCTGGGATGCCAAGTTGTCTTGCTTTAAAAATCGAGTTTCTTGCAGCGACAGACCCAGCACGAGCTCCAACAGCTTCGCGGAAATTATTATAAATAGGCATAAGCTTCATTCCGTGATTTTGAATGAAACGATATTCTTCGGGAGTTAGTCCTTCACTGACGGCGGGAATCGTTGATAAGTAACGACCCCAGAAGTCAGGTCGGCCGAAATTATCTATGACACATTGATACAAGTCTTCGGTTACGGCAGCAGCGGAATCTACTCCCCAGTTTAATATTCTCATAAAATCCCTCCTCATGAGTAATCTATGCGGCAAGTGCGGAGAGAGCGACTTATGACTTTTCAAAAAATGAACTTTTTCTACATTCTTTTCGAATCCATGTCATAAGGGTGTCCCTTGTAAGACCATGTTTTACCTGATAAAATTAAACTTAGTGAAAAAGCGTCATGCTCGTATTTAGATTGGACGAGCTGAAAAAAGAGAGGGCGAATTTGATGTTAGGTTTATTGAAGAAAGTGATCGGTGATCCGAGTCAACGACAATTGAAAAAAAATGAGAAGCTCGTTGACCAAATTGAAGCGTTAGCATCAGATATGAAGAAGCTATCTGATGATGGACTTCGTAATAAAACTAGTGAATTTAAAGAGCGTTATCAAAAAGGGGAAACGCTTGAAGATCTTTTAGTTGAGGCATTTGCGGTTGTTCGTGAAGCGTCAACACGTGTCTTAAAGTTGACTCCATACCCGGTTCAACTACTTGGTGCGATCGCACTTCACCAAGGAAACATTGCTGAAATGAAAACAGGGGAAGGGAAAACGCTTGTTGGTACGATTGCGGTTTACCTTAACGCATTAACCGAAAAAGGCGTTCATATCGTTACGGTCAATGAATACCTTGCCCGTCGTGACTGCGAAATCATGGGAGAATTGTTTGAGTTTCTTGGACTAACCGTTGGACTAAATGCGAACGATCTTTCAAAGGATGAAAAGCGTGAAGCGTATTTAGCAGACGTAACCTACAGCACAAACAATGAACTAGGGTTTGATTACTTACGAGACAACATGGTGTTATATAAAGAGCAAATGGTGCAGCGTCCTCTTAACTTTGCCCTCGTCGATGAGGTCGATTCCATCTTAGTCGATGAAGCGCGTACGCCATTAATTATTTCTGGTTCTGTTGAGCGTTCCACTCAGCTTTATCAACAAGCAAACTCATTTATCCGTATTCTGAAAAAGGAAGAGGATTATACATTCGATGAAAAAACAAAGAATGTGCAGCTGACAGAAGATGGTGTGAACAAAGCGGAGCGTGCATTTGGCATCGACAACTTGTACGATTCAAAGCATGTTCAATTAAATCACCATTTGAATCAGTCATTAAAAGCACATGTTGTGATGCATCGTGATACGGACTATGTCGTTGAAGACGGTGAAGTGGTGATCGTTGACCAATTTACTGGTCGTTTAATGAAAGGTCGACGTTATAGTGATGGCTTGCACCAAGCCATTGAAGCGAAGGAAGGCATGCAGATTCAAAAAGAAAGCATGACTCTTGCTTCGATTACATTCCAAAACTATTTCCGGAAGTATCAAAAGTTAGCTGGGATGACAGGTACAGCGAAAACGGAAGAGGAAGAGTTCCGGAACATTTACGGAATGGACGTCATGGTCATTCCAACGAATAAACCGATTGCACGTGATGATAAACCTGACTTAATTTTTAAAACGATAGAAGCCAAATTCCGTGCAGTTGTGAATGAAATTGAAGAACTATACAAAAAGGGACAGCCTGTTCTTGTTGGTACGGTAAGTGTTGAAACATCAGAACTTGTCTCAAAAATGTTAACAAAGCGCAAAGTTCCTCACCATGTGTTAAATGCGAAAAACCATGAAAAAGAGGCAGAAATCATTGAAAATGCAGGGCATCAAGGTGCGGTAACGATCGCTACGAACATGGCCGGTCGTGGGACGGACATTAAGCTAGGTCCTGGTGTGCTTGAGCTTGGCGGCTTGCATGTTCTTGGTACAGAGCGTCATGAATCTCGTCGGATTGATAACCAGCTTCGTGGTCGTTCTGGTCGACAAGGGGACCCAGGTTCAACTCAGTTCTACTTATCGATGGAAGATGAATTGATGCGCCGCTTCGGTTCCGATAACATGAGAAACATGATGGAACGTCTTGGTATGGAAGAGGATCAACCAATCGAGAGTAAGCTCGTTTCTCGTGCGGTAGAGACGGCTCAGAAGCGAGTGGAAGGCAACAACTTTGATGCTCGTAAGCAAATTCTTCAATATGATGACGTCATGCGTGAGCAACGTGAGATCATTTACAAACAGCGTATGGAAGTACTTGAATCAGAGAACCTTCGTGAAATTGTTGAAAAAATGATCAAGTCTGTCATCGAGCGTACGGTGAAACTGCACACGCCTGAAAGTGAAGTGCCTGAGGATTGGGATCTTTCTGCGATCGTCAATTATATGAAGGCAAACCTTTTACATGAAGATGATTTAACGGAGAAAGAGTTAAAAGGAAAAGAGCCTGAAGAGTTGATTGAGTTGATCGTTGAAAAAGTAACGGCCAACTACAATGAAAAAGAAAAGCAGTTCACGCCAGAGCATATGCGTGAGTTCGAGAAGGTTATCGTGTTGCGTACGGTTGACCGTAAGTGGATGAACCATATCGATCAAATGGATCAGCTTCGCCAAGGGATTCATTTACGTGCATATGGTCAAAATGATCCGCTTCGAGAGTACCGCTTTGAAGGCTTCGAAATGTTCGAGGCAATGGTTGATTCCATCGAAGAAGAAGTGGCCATGTACATCATGAAAGCACAAGTGCAACAAAACTTACAGCGTGAAGAAGTTGCTCAAGGAAAAGCGATGCAACAAAGCGATAAAGAAGAACCGAAAAAGAAAAAACCAATCCGCAAAGGCGTAACCGTTGGTCGTAACGATCCTTGTACATGTGGAAGCGGGAAAAAATACAAAGCCTGCTGCGGCAGATAAAAAAGAAAGAAGCGTAGGTGCAGAGTCTTAAGACTTTGCACTTCGCTATGAGGTGAAGAATATATGGAATTAGTAGAAGTGAAGCAAGAGCTAGCCCAGGTGGCCAAACGATTAATTGAATTTAGGGGGTCTCTTTGACCTCGATGAGAAGCAAGAGCGTATCGCGGAACTAGACGAAAAAATGACCGATCCAGATTTCTGGAACGACCAAGATGCAGCACAAGTCGTCATTAATGAAGCGAATGCGTTAAAAGAGCAAGTTAACACGTTTCTAGAGTTGAATGGTCAATTTGAGGACTTAGAAGTTTCATATGATTTAGTGAAAGAAGAACCAGATGCTGATTTGCAGCAAGAGCTGGAAGAGGGAGTCAAGTCGTTATCGCAAGCAATGAACGACTTTGAGCTTCAGCTATTATTAAGTGAACCGTATGATAAGAACAATGCGATTTTAGAGCTTCATCCTGGAGCAGGTGGAACGGAGTCTCAAGACTGGGCTTCCATGCTTTTACGGATGTATACGCGCTGGGCAGAGCGGAAGGATTTCAAAGTAGAAACGATGGATTACCTTCCTGGAGATGAAGCAGGTGTTAAGAGTGTGACCCTTCTTATTAAAGGTCATAATGCGTATGGCTACTTAAAAGCAGAAAAAGGAGTTCACCGTTTAGTGCGGATTTCTCCTTTTGATTCATCAGGTCGTCGCCATACGTCGTTTGTTTCATGTGAGATTATGCCTGAGTTAGATGACAGTGTTGAGATTGATATTTCTCCAGAAGATTTAAAGATCGACACGTACCGTGCAAGTGGAGCAGGTGGTCAGCACATTAATACGACAGACTCAGCTGTTCGAATAACGCACTTACCGACAAATACGGTCGTTACGTGTCAAACGGAGCGTTCGCAAATTAAAAACCGTGAACGTGCGATGAAAATGATGAACGCGAAGCTCTATCAATTGAAAATTGAAGAGCAGCAGGCAGAGCTTGCAGAAATTCGTGGTGAGCAAAAGGAAATTGGCTGGGGAAGCCAAATCCGCTCGTATGTGTTCCATCCTTATAGCATGGTCAAGGATCATCGTACTGGACATGAAATTGGAAACACGAATGCCGTGATGGACGGAGACTTAGACGGGTTTATTGATGCGTACTTACGTCAGTCTTTAGGGAAATAAGAGCTATTTCGGTAAATAGCTTAGCTTAATAATGAAAGAACCAAACCGAGCGCAAAATCGAGAAGGATTTTGCGCTCGGTTTTTTTTTTGTGGAGCATTGGGGTCAGACCCCGCTTTACTTCACTACAGCATTAGCGAAGTCTCGTTTACATATTTGACACCTGGTGCTATACTACGCAATGATTATTTGGTTATTCTAAGAAATGAAGGAGTGAACATGTATGATGATGCGACCGAAAAGAGGCCAGCAGCCGCCAAGCACGATGGTGCAATTATTAACCGATTATACATATATACTTGTCGGTGCTGCGATTGTGGCGATTGCGTTTAACCTCTTTTTGCTTCCTAATAGAATTGCGTCAGGCGGTGTGAGCGGGATCAGTACGATTGTCGCTCATATGATGGGGATTGAACCGGCCTTTACGCAGTGGGCTTTGAACATCCCCTTATTTATTTTAGGAATCCTGCTTCTTGGCGGGCTTAAATACGGGATCAAAACATTAGTTGGTACGCTATTTTTGCCGCTTGTCGTTTATTTAACGAGAGATTGGTCGGTAGGATTTGAAGATGCGTTATTAGGAGCATTATTTGGTGGAATTGGTGTCGGGATTGGGATTGGTCTCGTATTCCGAGCTAGGGCAAGTACAGGAGGAACGGACCTCGCTGCTCAAATTATTCAAAAATATACTGGATTAACATTGGGAGCGGCAGTTTTTATTATTGATGGTTTAATTGTGATTACTTCTGCATTTACATTTGGGATTGAGCTAGCCCTGTATGCACTTATTAGTTTGTATGTAACCGGAAAAACTGTGGACATGGTTCAGGTCGGTGTCGGTTATGCGAAGGTGGCGCTTATTATTTCAAATCACCAAGAAGAAGTTCGTCAAAGTCTCTTAAGAGATGTTGATCGTGGTGTGACGAAATTAAGTGGCTATGGTGGTTATACAGATGAAGAGCGCGATGTGTTAATGTGCGTTGTGAATCAAACCGAGGTCACAAAATTGAAACAAGTTGTGAAAGCCGTTGATCCGAAAGCATTTGTCATTGTGACGAATGCAACTGAGGTTCTTGGGGAAGGCTTTAAACGAGCCTAGCGGTTGAACTAGGTATATAATTCCATTGGAGGAAACTCCAGAAAGCTACATAGTGAAAGGAGGTACTTTTATATGAAAAAGCTATTGCTAGCATTAGGTGTTGTTGTTGCTCTTTCTGCCTGTGGTGGAGGAGACGAAGCAGCTCCAGCAGAAGAAGCTCCAGCAGAGGATCCTGTAGCTGAAGAGGCTGCTGATGAATCGGCTGGTGAATATGATGCCACAGCCGCACGTGCTTCGTATGAAGCGAACTGCCTTGCTTGTCATGGTGGAAACCTTGAAGGTGGAGGTGGTCCGAGGTTAGCTGGGGAAGAGCATGATCCGGAGTACATTTATGATGTTATTATTAATGGCCAAAACACAATGCCAGCTATTAACATTCCAGCTGAAGAAGCAGAAAATTTAGCGCAATGGATTTCTGCACAGTAAGAAACACGGGCCCATTCTCCTAGGAGAATGGGCTTTTTTAGTGAAAATAACAATAAGTTTACGCAAAGTGAAATGAAATTGTAACATAAAAGACCAAGCCTTTTTATTTTTTAGGTGTTATAATGATGTAGATTACGACAAATGACGCGAAATTTTTTGGAATTTCAACAGACGGCTTTGTCGGACAAGCTAGTATCCTGTGCCTTGGTGTTAGCAAAATGTAAAACGCAGGGGTGTGATTAATTAGTGATAGAAATGAAGGATGTTTGGAAGGCCTATCCCAATAATGTTAAGGCAATTAATGGGATTTCAATACGAATTGACAAAGGTGAGTTTGTTTACGTTGTCGGGCCAAGTGGAGCGGGGAAATCAACATTTATTAAATTGATGTACCGTGAAGAAAAACCGACAAAAGGTGACATTTTTATAGATAAAACAAATTTAGCAAAATTAAAGGAAAAAGCCATTCCGAAAATGCGACGAAAAATGGGGGTCGTGTTCCAAGACTATAAATTGCTTCCGACTCTAACAGTCTTTGAAAATGTGGCTTTTGCTCTTGAAGTAATAGAAGAAAATCCAAACGTGATAAAGCGAAAAGTGATGAACGTATTGGAAATTGTAAATTTAAAAAACAAGGCAAGATCATTACCAAATGAACTTTCAGGTGGAGAGCAGCAGCGCGTTGCGATTGCAAGAGCGGTTGTGAATAGTCCTGAAGTGTTAATTGCTGATGAACCGACAGGAAACTTAGACCCGGATACAGCTTGGGAAATTATGGACATCTTAGATGACATTAATCATCGAGGAACAACAGTAATCATGGCAACACATAACAAAGACATTGTAAACACAATTAAAAAACGAGTGATTGCTATTGAAAGTGGACGAGTTGTCCGAGATGAAGCGAGGGGGAGCTACGGTTATGAAGCTTAGAACCCTTGGACGGCATGTTCGAGAAGGAACAAAGAATTTAGGACGTAATGGCTGGATGACATTTGCTTCGATTAGTGCAGTGGCAGTAATGCTTCTGGTTGTCGGAGTCTTTCTTTTGTTAATTATGAACGTCAACAATGTGGCTTCAACGATTGAAGATGATGTTGAGATTAAAGTGTACGTTGAATTGACGGCGACAGAAGAACAGCAACAAGACCTGCTTGAGGAAATGGAACAGCTGCCGAATATAGAGAGCATTACGTTTGTTGGTAAGGAAGAAGGGCTTGATAAGTTAATCGATAGTTTAGACGAAAGTGGAGAAGTATTTGAATCGATTCGTGAAGAAAATCCACTTAATGATGCGTTTGTTGTTCGAGCGATTAACCCACAGTTAACCGAGCAGGTTGCAAGTACAATTGAACCTCTTGCACATGTTGAGCGTGTTAATTATGGAAAAGATTTTATTGAACGTTTATTCGCTGTAACAGATTTTGTGAGAATGGTTGGACTCATTCTCGTTATCGGTATGATGTTTACCGCAATGTTTTTGATCGCCAACACTATTAAACTAACAATTGTAGCGAGAAAACGAGAGATTCAAATTATGAAACTCGTAGGAGCAACAAATGGGTTCATTCGCTGGCCATTTTTTGTCGAAGGAATGCTTCTAGGGGTGCTCGGGTCACTAATTCCGATCTTAATTACCATATTCGGCTACTCATATTTGGTATCGAACTATGGAGCTAGAATTGAAATTCTCTTCTTCTCACTCGTACCTCCATTTCCATATGTGTGGCAAATTGCAGGGTTGTTAGCAGTGATTGGTGCCTTTATTGGCGTGTGGGGAAGCATGATGTCCGTTCGTAAGTTTTTAAAAGTGTAAATAAAAACGGTGAACCAGTGAGGCAATTGTCTCACTGGCTTTCAGACCGTTTCATGATTGTAGATAATTAAGGGGGAGCGACTGGATGAAAAGGAAAGTAGGACTTATAGCTATTGCTGTTCTATTAACTGTTGGTTCTTTTGGATGGGTACCGTTTAACGAAACAGCATCAGCAAACTCAGAACTACAGAACAAAATTTCTGACGTGCAACAAGAACAATATGAAAATCGTGATCAGGCTCAAAAGACACAGGCGGAATTAGATAAGCTTGCATCGGAAATGAAAGAGCTAACAGATGAAATTGAACAGATTGACCACGAAGTAGCGGAAACAAACCAAAAAGTACGCGAGAAGCGGGCTGAAATTGAAGAAGTACGTAAGACAATCGAAGAATTGCAAGAGGAAATTGCTATTTTAGAAGAGCGGATTGCTGAACGTGATGAATTGTTAAAAGAGCGTGCACGTTCGATGTATCAATCAGGCGGACAAATTAATTACATAGAAGTCATTCTTGGTGCTCAAAGCTTTAGTGACTTCTTAGACCGTGTGAGTGCATTAACCGTTATTGCACAGCAAGACCGTAATATTCTTGATGCTCATATTGCTGACCATTATGCATTAGAGGAAGCAAAAGAACAAGTTGAGATTCAACTTGAGAAACTAGAAGGGCACCTAGAACAGTTAGAAACGTTAATGGCGGAATTAGAAGCTCAGCGCCAACAAAAAGACAGAGTCATGAAACAGCTTGAACAAAAAGAAGGCGAGCTTCACGCAGATCTTGGCGCATTAGAAGATGAAGCGGGAATTCTGCGTGCGCAAGAACGAGCACTTAAGCAAGAGTTAGCTGAATTTGAAGCAGCTGAAGAAAGACGTAAGCAAGCAGAAGCAGAAGCAGAAGCAGAGGCTCAAGCTCAAGCTTCTAGAAGCGGTTCTAGTTCAGGTGGGAGCTCATCGGGTAGCAATTCATCAGGTGGAAGTTCATCTGGTGGTTCATCACAAGTGCATAGTGCACCAGCTGTAACAAACTCTGGATTCATGCGCCCAGCAACGGGAACCATTACCTCAAGATTTGGCCCACGTGCGACATTTGGTGGACGTATGCATTACGGAATTGATATTGGTAAAAACGGTCGTACTGGTGATGTACCAGTTGTAGCTGTACAAGATGGAACAGTCGTACGTTCTTACTATTCATCTAGTTATGGAAATACCGTTATCATTGCACACCAAGTAAATGGACAGCTTGTAACAACATTGTATGCTCATTTAGAAAACCGTGAAGTATCAGATGGACAGCGTGTAACTAAAGGGCAGCGTTTAGGTATGATGGGGAACACTGGACAATCATTTGGACCACACCTTCACTTTGAAGTACATGAAGGCGGTTGGAATGGTGCGAAGTCAAATGCCGTTGACCCATTACGTTATATACCACGTTAATTAGAAAATGAAACATGAAGGGGATGACATTGCGTCATCCTCTTCATTTAGATATGTATGTAAAAAAGCAGGTAACATACATCAAAACACTTGATTAGACAATTATGTATTTAAAATCTGTTGCAGGTCTACTAAAGTCGAGCCTCAATAATTATTTTCACTTATTTACCATAAATCTCCTTATTTTTACACATTATAAAAATCCCTTACATGGCGACGGTTTTCGGCATTACCGAGCTTTGACTTATTTACGATCATTGACTAAAATGAAGAGAACACTGAACATAATATAGTAAAAAAAGCATAGGTTAGAATGAAGCCACTGAAAAGGTATAAATCAGAGTTCACTGAAAAACCTCTTGGAAGTTAATCAAGGAAGCCGCAATGGCTCCACACGTTGCGCGCCTGCTATGAGAAACCCACTCATAGCAAGCTTTAAAAAAATTGCAACGGTTCCGCTCATTGCTTCGAGGGCAATGAAAAGGTACAAATCAACCTTTTCATTGCCCTCTAGAATAATACTCCATTTCATGATAAGAAGAGCGTTAAGGATTTTGCCTTCACCTTTCTATGACTGAAAAACAGGATTGGGTTGGCTGCGATAATTGAAGTTGTAGATATAGTAGGAGTTGATGAGGATATGAACAAAAGACAGTTTCTTATGATCGTAGCAGCCGTATTAGTGTTAGGTGCGTTTGGTCTTTATTTTCAAACGGGTCAGCCTAGTGTTGAAACGGATACCGCTGCATCAGATGTATCAGAAAATGGAGGACAAGCAGAATCAGAACTGACTGAAAAGGAGCTTTTAGATAAGTTCCAAAAAGCATTAGGAATTATTCATGAACAGTATGTCGATGAAATAAGCGAGCAAGAGTTATATGAAGGAGCTATTGAGGGGATGCTCCGGACTTTAGATGATCCTTATTCCGTTTATATGGACCAAGAAACGGCAGCTCAATTTGTTGAATCACTTGGGTCACATTTTGAAGGAATTGGGGCAGAAGTAAGTATGACAGACGGAAAAGTAACCATTGTTGCTCCTTTCCGAGAGTCACCAGCGGAAAAGGCTGGCCTTCAGCCAAATGATAAAATCATTGAAATTGACGGAGAATCAATTGAAGGTCTGTCATTGTACGAAGCAGTCCTGCAAATTCGCGGGGAAAAAGGGACAATCGTTAACTTAACGATTGAACGAGCTGGGCAAAGTGATTTATTTGAGATTCCAGTCGAGCGTGGCTTGATTCCAATTGAAACGGTTCGTTCTGATGTCATTGAGCGTGACGGGAAGACGTTAGGTTTGCTTGAGATTACGTCATTCTCCGAAGATACAGCCGCTCGTTTTAAAGAAAAACTAGACGCACTTGAGGACCAAGGGATTGATGGCTTACTCATTGATGTGCGAGGAAACCCTGGTGGCTACTTAAATGCGGTAGAAGACATTGGGAAGCTTATTATTCCTGGTGGAACACCAATTGTTCAAATCGAAAATCGTGATGGTGAAAAAATTCGTTATATGTCCAATTTAGATGAGCGAAAGCCTTACCCAATTATTGGATTAACTGACCGTGCTTCCGCATCGGCATCTGAGATTTTATCGGCTGCTTTAATTGAAGGCGGAGGGTACGATGTTGTTGGAGAGCAAACGTTTGGGAAAGGTACGGTTCAACAAACGATTCAGCTAGGGGATGGTAGTGAGTTAAAGCTATCGTTGTTTAGATGGTTAACATCAGCTGGGAATGACATTAATAGAGAAGGTGTGAAGCCGACTGTTGAAGTCAAGCAACCTGATTACTTCTACACAGCACCAATTTCGATTGGAGAAGAAGGCGAATTACGTCTTGATATGATGAGTGAGCAAATTAAAAATGCTCAAATCATGTTAAAAGGTCTTGGACATGAACCAGGTAGAACAGATGGTTATTTCAGTGAACAGACGGAAATTGCTGTTATCGCCTTCCAACGATCAAATGACTTAGAACCTACTGGAAAAATTGATGAAGAAACAGCGTCGATGATTCAGCAACGTACCGTTGACATCGTTCGTGAAAAAGAAAATGACCAACAGCTGCAAAGAGCGATTGAATTGTTACTTGAACAAACGAATGAGTAAAAGAGGATTTTAACGACAAATGTCGAATGAAAAAGGTACATCCTGTAATGAAGGATGTACCTTTTTGCATAAATGTGATACGTTAAAAGGAAGAATAGTTGAAGGAGATACAACTATGCTAAATGACATTTTACAAAGTATTGGAATCCTTTTAGTCTATTTTTTAATTAACCCCCTATTGTATATAGGCCTGTTTGCTGTGTATTTATTTTCTGGCAATCGCGTGAAACAAGAACGACTCTCGTTTCATACGAGAGTGTATGGACGAATGGCCGATATTACGATTCCGTTTTTATCAGCGGTATTGTTAGGTATATGTGTATCAATCGTCACGATTATGTTAGGGCTAACGATTACGTTGCCGTTTGTTGCGGTGCTGGCGATTATTTATATTATCTTTGCGCTGACAACACAGCTTCGCTGGATCTCACCGACGTTTGTACTTGGTGCTGTCTTGCTTCTATACGGATTCGAGCCGTTTCTAAGTACGGTTGAAACGTTCACGCCTTTGTATAACATTCTATCGCAAATTCCGATCTTCGTCCCTGCATCCATTTTAGCGATCATGGCGTTAGCAGAAGGATTTTTGATTCGTATGAATGGGCATGTATACACGTCACCATTGCTTGAGCGAAGCAAACGTGGCAAGTGGGTCGGCATACATATTGCCAAAAGACTATGGATGGTCCCGATTGTTCTCTTTATACCTGAAGGGATTATTCCGGCTTTACCGTATTGGCCTGTCTTAACGGTTGCTGATGTAGGGTTACAACCTGTTCTCGTACCGTTTTTAATAGGCTACCAGCACCGAGTGAGGGGAACATTGCCTCAGATTCAGATTCGAACGATGGGGCTTCGTGTAATTGGATTAGGGGTAGTCTTTGCACTACTAGCTGCCGCTAGTTATTTTGTCCCTATTTTAGCGGTTCTGTTAGGTGGACTAGCTATCGTTAGCCGTGAGCTGCTTTCCTATCTTGCGAAAAAACACGATGAAAAACTACCCGCATTTTTCTCAAGTCAGACAAAAGGCTGTGTCGTTCTTGGCGTTCTGCCAGGGAGCCCAGCTGATAAGATGAATATTGTTGTTGGAGAAACGATTGTTAGAATTAACGGTCAAGAAGTACTGGATCAAACAAGCTTTTATGAAGCACTACAAATCAATTCGGCTTTTGCTAAAGTAGATGTTCTAGACCATGAAGGGGAAGTACGATTTGCCAAAGGAGCTCTTTATGATGGGGAACATCATCAGCTTGGTGTATTATTAGTGAAGGATGATGCCGATTTGCAAGATTCGATCGTGTAGGTCGATTGGAAGAAAGAAAAAATAGCAAGAGCAAAAGGAGCTTGAACAGACGGATGTTGGACTTAGTCCTTGCCCTCGTCATCCCGTTTCTTTTAATGATTGTTGTCACAAGAGTTACGTTTAGTATACTAGGAGCTTGTATTGTGACATGGATGATTGTCCTATTTGTTTTACAAATTCATCAGCAATCATGGTTTGTTGGGGTGTTGGCCATAATATCATTTATCTTGGGATTAATCGTAGCAAAAAAAAGATTAGCGCAGAAACAAGGAATGTAATAGAGGAGGTGGTGTCTTTTTGACACCGCCTTCTCTTGTTGAAAACAGTGTAGACGTTATTTTACTGACTGTGATGAAGGGAATTTAGTAGCTACAATATTTGAGGTCTTTGAAGGTTTTTCTTTCACAATGAGAACGGGGGACTGAACGCATTTAGCAACTTTATGACTGACACTGCCAAGCACGAGCTCTTGAAGCCTGTTTTTTTTACGATTGCCGACAATAACTAGGTCAAAATTGTGTTCATTTGCAAATTTAATAAGAGCAGGTCCTGGCTCGCCTAGTAAAATTTCCGTTTTATATGAAATCCCAGTTGCTTTGATTAAGTCCTCAGTTAATTTTACTTTTTCATATCGATTTGCTTTTATCGTAGAGTTCCAGTTTACTAGAGCTTCACTTTTGGCTTTAGATATATCAACAACATAAACAATGTGAATCGTTGCCTTTGGGTTAGACTTGGCAATGTCAATGGCTTTTTCTGCAGCGTGAATAGCACATTTAGAACCGTCCGTAGCTAGTAGGATGTTAGTTAACATGTTACACCTCCAGTAGATAGTAGACCTAATGCTCTTGCTTTATTTTATTCTATGTTAACGCTTACACATCTGCTATATATAGTTTATGAGTTTTTAAATCTTGGTGTGAAAAAAGCTGGCAATCTGATTTCTCGTATCATTTGGACTGCCAGAAAAAGAACTACTTAATAATTAATACGGCACATTTAACTCGTTTGGCGACTTTATGGCTGACACTGCCGAGAACTAATTCTTGAAGACGGTTGCGCCCTCTGCTCCCGATGATAACAATATCAAAGTCATGGTCGTTTGCATGACAGACGATTGACGGACCGGGTTCTCCCCTGAGAAATTCAATTTTGTAATGAATCTTAGCTGCTTTTATTTTTTCTTCCGTTGGCCTGATTTTTTCTTGACGTTTGTCTTGAGCACTAGCTGTATTCCAGTTGCTTAAGACATCAGACTTTGAACTGTCAACAACATTTACTATATGGATAACGGACTCCTTGTTGCAGTTGGCGACTTCGATTGCCTTTTCGCAAGCTCTGAGGGCATGCTCTGAACCATCTGTTGCTAGTAAAATTTTTTTGAACATAGCATAAACCTTCCTTTAATTACTGCTTAATTTATGACGCATTTTCTCGACTAAAAGAGTACTTGCTTCATTTGTGGTTAGGAAAAAATGATCAAATAATCTATAAAAATTACTTGATCAAGTAGTACGGTCACTTTAAACTAAAAAGGATACTTATAAAGATACAATACTATGTGGAAAAGAGGAGTTTGTTTATGGCTTTTGAAAAGGAAGAGAAAATAAATGAAAATGCAGCCGTGCTAAATGAAAAAATCATTTATGATGGCTTGGAAATGAAAGTAATTGCTGTGTATAACAATAGTGTTGCGGCAGAGTTTTTGGAGTTCCCTGTAAAAGGAAGAGAAGCAGATTTTCCTTATTCAAGAACGGCGGTCAACCATAAGAACTATAAAAGAACTCACGAAATCTTAGAAGAAAAGAAATAATAGCTAGAGGAACCTCAAAATTATAACGCTAATTTTGGAGGTTCCTCTTTTTTAACAAATCGACAAAAACAAACGTTCGTATTATTTGCTTTGTAACTGGTAGTCTATGGTATAATATTTCTACTTATGAACAGTTCGTTGGGAGGTAGTCGGTTTGAGTGAAACGTTTGAGTTGGTATCAGCGTATCAACCGGAAGGGGACCAGCCTGAAGCGATTAAAAAGATTGTGGAAGGCCTGAAAAAAGGAGAGAAGCATCAAACATTGCTAGGGGCAACAGGAACGGGGAAGACGTTCACGATGTCGAACGTGATTAAAGAGGTGAACAAGCCTACGTTAATTATGGCTCATAACAAAACTCTTGCCGGTCAGCTCTATAGTGAGTTCAAGGAATTTTTTCCGGGCAATGCCGTTGAATACTTTGTCAGTTATTATGATTACTACCAGCCAGAAGCGTATGTGCCAAGTTCTGATACATTTATTGAAAAGGATGCAAGCATTAATGATGAAATCGATAAGCTTCGTCACTCTGCAACGAGTGCTTTATTTGAACGTAACGATGTCATTATTATTGCCAGTGTCTCTTGTATTTATGGCTTAGGGTCACCAGAAGAATATCGGGAACTCGTTGTTTCACTAAGAGTCGGGATGGAGATGGATCGAAATGAATTGCTTCGTAAGCTAGTTGACATTCAGTATGATCGCAATGATATCAATTTTACGCGAGGAACATTCCGTGTGCGAGGCGATGTCGTTGAGATTTTCCCAGCTTCACGTGATGAGCAGTGTATTCGTGTCGAGTTTTTTGGTGATGAAATTGATCGAATGACAGAAGTTGATGCCCTTACTGGAGAAATAAAAGGGGAGAGAAATCATATTGCGATCTTCCCAGCTTCCCACTTCGTTACACGCGAAGAAAAACTGAAAAAAGCAATTGCGAACATTGAAGTCGAGCTTGAGGAACGGTTGAAAGAACTGCACGAAGAAGGGAAGTTGCTAGAGGCTCAGCGTCTGGAACAACGGACGCGCTATGATATAGAGATGATGGCTGAGATGGGTTTTTGCTCAGGCATTGAGAACTATTCACGTCATTTAACATTACGTGAAGCTGGTGCAACACCATATACGCTCATTGATTTCTTCCCGGAGGATTTCTTGCTTATCATGGATGAGTCACACGTGACGGTTCCACAAGTAAGAGGAATGTACAACGGGGACCGTGCGCGAAAAGAGGTCCTTGTTAATCACGGCTTCCGCTTACCGTCTGCGCTTGATAACCGTCCTCTTCGGTTTGAAGAGTTTGAGAAAAAGGTACATCAAGCTGTGTACGTATCAGCGACACCTGGAGCTTATGAGCTTGAACACACACCTAAAATGGTCGAGCAAATTATTCGTCCTACCGGCTTGCTTGATCCGACGATTGATGTTCGTCCAATTGAAGGACAGATTGATGATTTAATCGGAGAAATTCACGCTCGTGTCGAACGCAATGAACGAGTGCTTGTCACTACATTAACGAAAAAAATGTCCGAGGATTTAACCGATTATCTAAAAGAAATTGGCATTCGTGTGCGCTATTTGCATTCAGAAATTAAAACGTTAGAGAGAATTGAGATTATTCGCCAGCTCCGGATGGGAACATTTGATGTACTCGTTGGGATTAACTTACTGCGAGAAGGTCTCGACATTCCCGAAGTTTCGCTTGTCACCATTTTGGACGCTGATAAAGAAGGCTTCTTGCGTTCTGATCGTTCTCTTATTCAAACGATTGGACGTGCTGCACGTAATGCAAATGGGCACGTCATTATGTATGCTGACAAAATAACAAAGTCAATGAACATAGCGATCGAAGAAACGAAACGTCGTCGTTCCATTCAAGAAGAGCATAATGAAAAGCATGGCATTACACCAAAGACGATTCAAAAGAAAATCCCAGATGTGATTCAAGCAACATTGGTTGCGGAAGACGCTGATAAAGATAGCTACACAGCTGCACCAGCACAGAAGCTGAACAAAAAAGAAAGACAAGCGATGATCGAACGAATGGAAAAGGAAATGAAGGAGGCAGCGCGCGAATTGAACTTCGAGCGTGCAGCTGAACTTCGTGACCTCGTTCTCGAATTAAAAGCGGAAGGGTGAGGAAACGGTGGCATTAGAGAATATTGTAGTAAAAGGAGCGCGCTCCCATAATTTAAAAAACATAGACATAACGATTCCACGCGACAAGCTCGTTGTGTTGACGGGCTTATCGGGTTCTGGGAAATCGTCGCTTGCGTTTGATACGATTTATGCGGAAGGACAGAGACGCTATGTCGAGTCACTTTCTGCTTATGCTCGCCAGTTTCTAGGCCAAATGGATAAACCGGATGTTGATGCCATTGAAGGCTTATCGCCTGCCATTTCTATTGACCAAAAAACGACAAGCCGCAACCCTCGTTCAACGGTTGGTACCGTAACGGAAATTTTTGATTACTTGCGTTTGTTGTATGCTCGAATTGGAAAGCCAGTTTGTCCGAAGCACGGAATCGAAATTAAGTCTCAAACGATTCAGCAAATGGTTGATCGTCTCGTTGATTACCCTGAGCGGACGAAAATGCAAATTCTTGCCCCGCTTGTGTCAGGTCGTAAAGGGACGCATGTAAAAGTGCTAGAAGACATGAAAAAGCAAGGCTATGTTCGCGTTCGTGTTGACGGGGAAATGCGCGAAGTCGCGGAAGAAATTGAGCTTGATAAAAACAAAAAACATAGCATTGAAGTCGTCATTGACCGAATTGTCATTAAAGAAGGAATCGAGACGCGCTTGGCGGACTCTCTTGAGTCTGCACTTGCGTTAGCGGATGGACGTGTGCTCGTTGATGTCATTGGCGAAGAGGAGCTGCTTTTTAGTCAGCACCATGCTTGTCCGGAGTGTGGCTTTTCGATTCCGGAGCTCGAGCCACGAATGTTTTCATTTAACAGTCCGTTTGGAGCTTGTCCCTCATGTGATGGCTTAGGATCAAAGCTTGAAGTTGATATTGACCTACTCGTGCCAGATCGTACGAAGTCACTAAAGGAGCATGCGATTGCAGTATGGGAGCCAACTAGCTCACAGTACTATCCGCAGCTTTTAGAAGCGGTGTGCGAACATTATCAAATTGATATGGATATACCTGTTGAACAAATTTCGGAAGCTCTTTTTGATAAAATTTTATACGGGAGTGGGAAAGAGCGAATCTATTTCCGCTATGAAAATGAGTTCGGCCAAATTCGTGAGAACCTCGTTCTATTTGAAGGTGTCGTCAACAATGTCGCGCGCCGGTACAAAGAAACGAGCTCAGATTATATTCGTGAGCAAATGGAAGCATATATGATGCATAAGCATTGTCCGACTTGTAAAGGGTACCGCCTGAAAAAAGAAGCACTTGCTGTCTTTATCGGCGGTCAGCATTTAGGGCAAATCGCTTCCCTTTCTGTTAAAGATGCGAAAGTGTATTTTGAACAACTTGAGCTGTCAGAAAAGGATATGGCTATCGCTCGATTAATTTTAAAAGAAATCAATGATCGTTTAGGATTTTTAATAAATGTAGGATTGGATTATTTATCATTAAGCCGCTCAGCAGGTACATTATCCGGCGGGGAAGCTCAGCGAATTCGTCTTGCCACGCAAATCGGGTCTTCGTTAATGGGGGTTCTCTACATTTTAGATGAGCCATCGATTGGATTGCATCAGCGCGATAATGACCGCTTAATTGAAACACTTGAACATATGCGTAATATAGGGAATACATTAATTGTCGTCGAGCACGATGAAGATACCATGCTTGCAGCCGACTATATTATTGATATCGGGCCAGGTGCAGGCGTTCATGGCGGACAAATTACCGCACAGGGCACACCAGCAGAAATTATGAATGATAACAATTCATTAACTGGTCATTACTTATCCGGAAAAAAATTCATCCCAGTTCCAAATGAGCGAAGACAGTCAGATGGCCGTTCATTTAGCGTAAAAAAAGCGAACGAAAACAATTTAAAAAATGTTACTGTAACCTTCCCGCTTGGCGTTTTTATGGCGGTAACGGGGGTATCAGGCTCTGGGAAAAGTACACTCATAAATGAAATTGTCTACAAATCGCTAGCTCAAAAGCTTCATCGTGCGAAGGATAAGCCTGGAAAACATAAGGAAATTGTCGGACTGGATCAAATTGATAAAGTGATCGAAATCGATCAATCTCCAATTGGACGGACGCCGCGTTCGAATCCAGCTACATACACAGGGTTATTTGATGATATTCGTGATGTATTTGCCCTTACGAATGAAGCAAAAGTGAGAGGCTACAAAAAAGGACGCTTTAGCTTCAATGTAAAAGGCGGACGCTGTGAGGCATGCCGCGGCGACGGAATTATTAAAATTGAAATGCATTTCTTACCTGATGTGTATGTTCCATGCGAAGTCTGTGAGGGCAAACGCTATAACCGCGAAACGCTTGATATCACGTATAAAGGCAAAACGATCGCTGATGTTTTGGCAATGACGGTCGAAGAAGGCTTAGAGTTTTTCGCAAACATTCCAAAGATCAATAGAAAGATCCAAACTCTCGTTGATGTAGGGCTAGGCTATATCCGCCTCGGCCAACCAGCTACGACGCTATCCGGCGGGGAAGCGCAACGCGTGAAACTAGCTTCTCAACTACATAAACGTGCCACAGGTCGGACGATCTATATTTTAGATGAGCCGACAACCGGCCTTCATGTCGATGACATTGACCGTTTGTTAAAAGTATTACAGCGCCTCGTAGATAATGGCGATACCGTTCTTGTCATTGAGCACAATTTAGATGTGATCAAAACGGTCGACCACATTATAGATCTCGGACCTGAAGGTGGCGACAAAGGCGGACAGCTCGTCGCACAAGGTACACCAGAAGAAGTCGCAGCAGTCGAAGGCTCGTACACAGGAAAATATTTAAAACCGATCTTGGAGCGGGATAAGGAACGGATGGATCAGCTAGTTAGGGAGAAAGAGCTGACAACTTGATTGATTAGGCGTGAGCGAGTGAGGTGCTCACGCCTCTTTGGTTGGTATTTTTGTGGGGAGTGGGTGAAGCTAATGAAGGGAGATAAGGGGCAAGGCTAAAGTCCCAACGTCGGCTCCGCGCATTGCTCAAAACAAAAGAAAAAAAGAAAAGCACTTTTTTATTCGGGGAAGAAAAGGCAATGGCTCCGCACGCCGTACGCCTTTTGAGAAGAGCGCACAAAAGGCTAAAACCCTAACGTCGGCTCCGCGCATTGCTCAAAACAAAAGAAAAAAAGAAAAGCACTTTTTTATTCGGGGAAGAAAAGGCAATGGCTCCGCACGCCGTACGCCTTTTGAGAAGAGCACTCAAAAGGCTAAAACCAAAACGTCGGCTCCGCGCATTGCTCAAAACCACAGAAAAAAGAAAATCACTTTTTTCTGTGGTTTTGAAACATCTTTTCTGTTTGTTGCGTAATACAATAGTGTAGGTATCGTGTTGTTGGAATTATGGCTCATAATATAGATGAGGAGTGAGTTAGTTGGAAGAACGTAAGATGGTTTTGAAGATGATTGAAGATGGAAAGATTACAGCTGAAGAAGGGGTTAAATTGCTAGAGGCAATGGAAAAAAGCGATTCGGGCACGGGCACAAAAAGAGAAGAATCATCAGGAGAGGTTTCGACAAAGGTTGATTGGGATGAGGGGGAGCAATATCGCCAGCGTGCAAGGCAGGCGGCACATTCAACGGCGAACTTGTTTACCTCTTTTATTGAAAGCACAATCCAAAAAATTAAAGATGTCGACTTAGATTTTAATTTTGGGGCATCAGTAGAAGTCGATCATATTTTTCAGCATCGTGATATCGCACC
This sequence comes from Halalkalibacter sp. HAAS-P013, assembly GCF_056619925.1. NCBI lineage: Bacteria > Bacillati > Bacillota > Bacilli > Caryophanales > Bacillaceae > Halalkalibacter > Halalkalibacter sp. HAAS-P013. Next base: position 50,834 of record NZ_JBWQTU010000012.1, on the reverse strand, counting down.
AAAGTCACTAGATGTTTCGCTTGAAAATGGCTCGATTACATTTAAGCCTTGGGATGAATCAGATGTAAGAGTTGAGTGTAAAGCGAAGGTATATCGGGTAAAGGATAGTGATGAGGCACGTCGCATCTTTTTACAAGAGTCATCGTTTCGGGTAGATGAGCGTAAGTTGCTTTTCCATACGAAAACGAAATCCATTAAAGTCCAAACAACGGTGTATGTACCAAAAGAGTCGTTTGATCATATTAAGCTGTATACATTTAATGGACAGATCGAGGGTGCGTCATTTAAAACAGATACACTTGACGTCAATGCGATCAATGGTCCCCTTGCGTTTTCTTCTGTTAAAGCGAAAAAAGCGATGGCTGAAACAGTCAACGGACCGATTGAATACAATCAAGTCGAAATCGATGTTTTCGATGCAAAAACGATTCATGGTGGCATTAGTTTACTAGGGAAAGTGCAGGACTTTGACGCCGAAACGGTCAATGGCTCGATCACGTATCAGCTTGATCAGTTAACGGAATCAGGCTATGCGGATTTGAAGGCGACGACCGGCAGCATTCATTTGTTTATCCCAAAAGCAAACCGTGTTGAAGGGAAGTTGAAAACAAACGTAGGTGGCTTTACGATTGACATGGGTGATTACGAAACGCTAGAAGAGAGGAAAGAGTTTGCTCAAAAATCATTGAGCTTTATTGGGAATCAACACTCGTCACCACGTGTGAAGGTAAATGCATTAACGAATACAGGATCTGTTCTTGTAAAAGATCAAAAGTAAGAACGAAATAAGGAAGACGGAATATGATGTTTTGTCTTCCTTTCTATTTTAAAAGAAGGCTGTTTTCGTAAAGATTGTTGCTATAAAGGTAGTTTTCCTCGAAGTGAAATGGAGCGGAAGTCACTCGACTCCTGCGGGATGTAGAGGTAGGGGCGAGACCCCACAGGCGCAGCCGAGGAGGCTCGACACCTCCCCGCGGAAAGCGAGTGACTGGAGCGTAATGCAACGAACATATGGAGGACGCGTAACTCATAAAAACAACAAAGTATGCGAAAACAGCCTAAAAGAAAGAGGTGAGAATCGATGAAACATTTGTTTCGGACACAATATGATCGTAAAATCGCAGGGATATGTGGTGGACTAGCACAGTATTTTTCAGTTGATCCGACAATTATCCGTTTGCTAGCTGTGATTTTGTTTTTCGTTTCAGGTTTTTTTCCGTTCATCATTGGCTACATCATTGCCATTTTCATTATTCCGAATGAAGAGGATGTGAGGGACTGATGAGGTGGATCATTGGGTTAATCATTAATGCTTTGATTTTGATGGGGATTGCGTATTTATTTGATGGCTTTTATATATCAGGCTTTGTAGCTGCCTTCATCGCCAGTTTGCTCTTATCGATCGTTAACGCTATTGTCCGTCCGATCCTTGTTGTGCTAACATTACCGATCACTATCCTAACACTTGGGCTTTTCTTATTTATTATCAGTGCGATCACACTCATGTTAACGGCTGTTTTAATGGGAAGTGCTTTTGTGATTGATGGTTTCGGAATGGCTATAATAGCAGCTATTTTGATCGCGATCATCCAAACATTTGTCGTAAAGCCAATGCGGAAAAAATAAGGTGTGAGACTTTTCGATTGTAATTGCAAATCAACAAAAGCAGAAAAGCACGGAGAAAACGTCCTTCATGATCCAGATGAAGGACGTTTTGTATGAAAAATGCGTGAGAAAAGTCCGTCATACCTTTGATGAAGGCCGTTTTTCATGAAATGCATCTAAGAAAAAGCCTACATAAAAAGAGGAGGGCACTGAAAAAGTCCTTTCTAGCGGATTCGAGGAAGCAGCAATGGCTCCACACGTTGCGCGCCTGCTATGAGAAACCCACTCATAGCAGGCTTTAAGACAAAGCAACGGTTCCTCATTGCTTAAAGGCCATTGAAAAAGGTCAAAACCGTACCTTTTTCAGTGGCCTCTAAAAAGAGTTGTATCCTTTTATTTTCAAACGAGTATTGCAATGTGAGTACTTCGGAGACTCTACGAATAGTGTGCTGCGATTTCATATGTAATGGTTTCACCGTGATTGTATGTCTATAAAAAAATTGTAGAAGTATGAAATGCTATCCCGTAAAACATGCTAAAATGGAAAAGGTATTCACTCCATTTAGTTAGCATAGAGATGTGAAGGTGGGATTAGCGCAGTGGCAAAAGTTACAGCAAATACTTTATTAGAGCGTTTTAACTTAGAATTAATCGCTGGAGAAGAAGGAATTTATCGCCCGATTACGACAAGTGATCTTTCTAGACCAGGGATTGAAATGGCAGGATATTTTACATATTATCCAGCAAAACGTTTGCAACTTTTAGGTCGAACGGAGCTTTCATTCTTCGAGCATTTAAAGCAACATGAAAGAGAAGAAAGAATGTTAAAGCTATGTACATATGATACACCTGGAATTATCATTTCACGTGATTTGGAAGTACCTCCTGAGTTGATTGATGCGGCAGAAAAGGTCGGGGTGCCATTGTTGAGATCAAGCATGCCAACAACGCGTTTAAGTAGTAGCATTACAACCTTCTTAGATAGTGAACTTGCACCTATGACAGCTGTACATGGAGTGCTTGTCGATATTTACGGGATTGGTGTGTTGATTACAGGAAATAGCGGTGTCGGAAAAAGTGAAACAGCGCTCGATTTAGTTCGCCGTGGACACCGACTTGTAGCGGATGATTCCGTTGAGATTCGTCAAGAGAATGAAGGGACTCTCGTTGGACGTTCCCCTGACTTGATTCAACATTTACTTGAAATCCGTGGATTAGGTATCATTAATGTGATGACATTATTTGGTGCTGGTGCCGTTCGTCCACACAAACGGATTGTTCTATGTATTAATTTAGAGCTTTGGGATCAGAAGAAGGCATATGATCGTCTAGGCTTAGAAGAAGAGAAAATGAAAATAATTGATTCAGAGATCACAAAATTAACTGTGCCTGTAAGACCTGGCCGAAACTTGGCTGTTATTATTGAAGTCGCAGCGATGAATTTCCGATTAAAACGTCTTGGCTTTGATGCGGCTCAAGAGTTCTCTGAACGATTAACAGATGTCATTGAAGAGGGCGATCACGACGAATTTCGTTAAGAGTGTGGTATAATGGCGGCGTGTTCGATTATGAACGCGCCTTGTTTTGATATGTTGAAAGGGAGAGTGGAAACGTGGAAGAAACGATACAACCATATAGCAGAATTTTTCTAGAAATCGGCCCACTAACGATCTATTGGTATGGTGCGTTAATTGGATTAGGTGTGTTTATCGGGTACCTGATCGCAACGAGAGAAGCGGTAAAACGTGGCTATCCAAAAGAAACGTATGCTGATTTGCTTTTATTTGCTTTACCAATTGCCATCTTATCAGCAAGACTTTATTATGTCATATTCCGCTGGGAGCAATTTGCGGATAACCCGATTCGTATGTTCTATATTTGGGAAGGTGGCCTGTCGATTCACGGAGGGGTCATTGGGGGGATGCTGACAGCATATTTCTTCTGTAAAAAACGTGGCTATTCATTCTGGCAAATTGCCGATATTACTGCACCGAGTTTATTATTAGCTCAAGCAATCGGACGCTGGGGTAACTTCATGAACCAAGAAGTTTATGGTGGTCCGGTAACAAGAGAATTTTTAGAAGGCTTAATGCTGCCAGATTTCATTATCAATCAAATGTACATAAACGGTACATATTATCATCCAACCTTTTTATATGAGTCGATCTGGAACTTACTAGGCTTTTTCTTACTGATCTATTTAAGAAGGTTCAACCTAAAACAAGGTGAAATCTTCATGACGTATTTAGTATACTATTCATTTGCACGATTCTTCCTTGAGATGATTCGACTTGATTACTTACTAATTGGCGGCGTCCTTAAAACAGCACAAGTGGCATCGATCATTCTTATTGCCTTTGCTGTCATCTTTACAATCTACCGCCGAAAACAACCAAATACACCAAACTACCATGACCTAGCAAAAACAGCCCAAACGAAACAAACAACAACAAGCAAAATAAAAAAGAAAAAGAAATAGTACAAAAAGGTGCTTTTCCTTTTTGTACTATTTCGAAGCAACGAGCGAAGCCGCCGTAATGTTTGAAGCTTTAAGGAGCGATCTTCTCCTTAAAGCGCACGGCGAGTGAAGCCGTTGCACCGATGTTCGCAGATACAAGAGGAAAAGGTGCTTTGCCTTTTTGTACTATTTCGAAGAAGCTTTCATAAAAAATGGCTGTTTTCGTAAAGATTGTTGCTGTGAAGGAACGTTTTTTCTCGTAGTAAAGTGGAGCGCAATGGAACGAACATGTGGAGAACACATACCCCATAAAAACAGCAAAGTATGCGAGAACAGCCTGAAAAAGAAAAAAACTTACCCACATAAAAATAGAACGGGAGTAAGTGGAGGGAGAGACCATTGGGGATGCTTAAACGCGGGCTTCTTGTCGGCTTACAGACGACATGGACGCTTGGGAAAATCATTTTCCCAATCACTTTAATCGTAACGATTTTAGGCTATACACCTGTTCTTGGCTGGCTGGCGGGTTTATTAGCTCCGGTCATGGGGTGGATAGGATTACCAGGAGAGGCGGCAATTCCGCTTGTTCTTGGGAATGTTTTAAACTTATATGCCGCCATCGGTGCTATATTAACGTTGGAACTAACGGTGAAAGAGGTATTCATTTTAGCAGTGATGCTCTCTTTCTCACATAATTTATTTATTGAATCAGCGGTTGCTACAAAAGTTGGAATTCGAATGTCTGTTGTTCTAGTTGTTCGGATTGGGCTGGCACTTTTCTCGGCCTTCTTAATCAATCTATTTTGGACTGGCGGACAGGAGACAGCTCAGTATGGCTTTGTTTCTAGCACGACTCAGCCAGAAGTATATGGGTGGCCTGCGATTGCTTGGCAAGGAGTCACAAGTGCAACGCTTGGAATTCTCCAGCTTGCGATGATCGTCATCCCGCTCATGATTGTCGTTCAGATTATGAAAGAACGAAACTGGTTAAAACTAGTATCAAAAGCGATGGCTCCATTTACAAAAATGCTAGGAATCAAGGAAAATACGTCGACTACTCTAGCTTCTGGTCTGTTATTTGGTCTCGCATTTGGTGCTGGGGTTATGATTCAAGCTGCAAAAGAAGACGGAGTAGCAAAAAAAGATTTATACTTAGTTTTTATTTTCCTCGTGGCCTGTCACGCAGTCATCGAGGATACACTCATATTTATTCCGCTTGGGATTCCAGTTTGGCCGCTATTAATTATACGACTCGTCACAGCGATTTTGTTGACAATGGCCATTGCTTATATTTGGAATCGAATGGAGAAAAAACAAGAGTTAGAGCGAAAGGAAGCGACTTATGAACATTGATACACTATTGTTTGACTTAGATGGAACCTTAATCAATACAAATGAACTAATTATTGCATCATTTCTTCATACGCTAGAGCAATATAAACCGGGTGAATACACGCGTGAGCATGCAATTGAGTTTATCGGTCCACCGCTTCGAGATAGCTTTGAATCGGTTGATGCAACGCGAGTAGACGAAATGATTCAAACATACCGTACGTTTAACCACGAAAAACATGATGAACTCGTAACCGAATATGAGGGCGTTTATGAAACGGTTGAACGCCTGCATAAAGAAGGCTACAAGCTAGCGATTGTAACGACCAAAATTAGAAAAACAGCCTTAATGGGTTTAAAGCTTACAGGACTTGATCAATTTTTCGATGTTGTTATTGGACTCGATGATGTCGAAAAAGCAAAACCAGACCCAGAGCCTCTTGAAAAGGCCCTGGCAGCACTAGGTTCTTCTAAAGAATCAGCAATGATGATTGGAGACAGCTTATTCGACGTGGAAGCAGGTAAGAATCTAGGTGTTCCAACAGCTGTTGTAGGTTGGTCGATTAAAGGACCAAAAAGAATTAAGACGTTCGAAGCAGATTATACCCTCTCGAATATGCGCGACTTGTTAGCCATTGTCGGAGTGGAAAAGCAATGAACAGAAAAACAGAGCGATACCCAGTAGAAGAGGCCAATTCGCTCTGGCAGATTTACAAGACCGTTCCTTTTTGGAAGGTTGTCAAAAATTTTATTGTCATTCAGATTGCTCGCTACACACCGTGGATTAGCGTAAAAAACTGGTTATACCGGACGTTTCTCGGGATGAAAGTCGGCGATGAGACAGCGGTAGCTTTAATGGTCATGATGGATATCATGTTTCCAGAACGGATTACAATTGGGCGTAACTCGATCATAGGCTACAACACAACGATTTTGGCACACGAGTATTTAATAAAAGAATACCGTCTTGGTGATGTCGTAATTGGGGATGAAGTGATGATCGGTGCAAACACGACGATTTTACCGGGAGTCACCATTGGTGATGGAGCGGTCGTCTCAGCCGGAACGCTTGTATACCGCGATGTGCCAGCCGGAGCCTTTGTCGGTGGCAATCCAATGCAGGTAATTCGGGGGAAGATGGATAACTAAAGGAGAAAGCTGTAGAGTACTAATGTGCTTTGCAGCTTTTTTTAAAGTATTTCCTTCCGTTAGCAAGAGAGCTTTCTAATTATAAAAGTGTTGATAAGTGTCTAAACTTACCTACATATTCTGTAAATATTCCTTTATAGAGTTGTAAATAAACCGTCCGGATGGTATAGTTAGAGCTGAAAATTATTTATAAAGGAGAGTCAGATGAGCAGAACTTCTAGAAAAGTAGAGATTCTACACGCGGCATCTAAAATTGTCAGTGAAAAGGGAATATTTAATTTAACGTTAGAGGCTGTGGCGTTAGAAGCAGGGATTAGTAAAGGTGGTCTGCTCTATCATTTCCCCTCAAAAGAAGAACTTGTTAAAGGAATGGTTGAGCATTTAGCTAATAATTATCGAGAAAAAATTGCTGGAAACGCGGACATGGACCCAATTGAGAAGGGGAAGTGGATTCGTGCCTATGTTGATGTGACCTTTAATCAAGCCTATGCCAATAAGGATATGCATTCTGGCTTGTTAGCAGCAAAAGCGGTCAATTCAGACTTGCTAGATCCGATACGTGAGCTTTATACCGAGTGGCAAGAGTCGATTGAAGATGATGGGATAGATCCTGTTAAGGCAACGATTATTCGTTTAGCTACGGATGGGATCTGGTTAGCTGAGCTTTTTGATATTTACCATATTGGTGACGAAAAGAAAGAGAATGTGTATAAGGCGTTAAAAGAATGGATAAATGAATAATGTGAGGAGGAAAAGTCCTTCATGAACGAGATGAAGGACTAAACCCCCTAAAAAAAGGAGGGCACTGAAAAAGGGAAAACCAGAGGCCATTGAAAAAGGTCAAAACCATACCTTTTTCAGTGGCCTCGAAAACCACCCTTTTTCAGTGCCCTCTAAAAAAAGTAAGGAAAAGTCCATCATGAACCAAATGAAGGATGATCAAACCCATGTAGAGTTAAGTAAAGCCCTTCATAAGACCGAAAAATGCCTAATCCCCCTTAAAAAGAGTTTCAACAAAGAAACTTTTTTACAAGAACTTAAATAATTTCCTACTACTGGCACAAACTATTTTCCAAGAAGTATACGTTTATATCAAATTACTTAGGATGAAAAAACATATGCATGTTCTTACTGCCATAATTAGCATCATAGTCGCTTTTATTTGGGGGGACTGGAGAAATTGGAAAAAGTATCATACTACATTACTATTTTTTGCTCTTGGGAATTTAGTTTATAACTTCTTAACAGCAAATTACTTTTTGTGGCGTATGGATGCAGATTTCATTTCAAATCATACGCTTACTGAAATGCTTTATACATTTATCGTTTTTCCAGCTACAGGTTTGCTTTTCTTAGGGAATTATCCTAAAGGTGTCATGAAACAAATCTTACATACATTACAATGGATTTTGATCTATGGCATTTGGGAATACGTTTTTACTGTGACAGGAAATATTAAGTACCAATATGGATGGACATTGGGATGGTCAATCTTTGCCCTCTTCCTTATGTTCCCGCTATTACGATTGCATTATAAACATCCGTTAGTTGCGTATGTGGTGTTTGGACTTGTTTGTGTATGGTTTCTTTGGTTGTTTGATGTTCCAGTTCATTTGCCTGTTGAAGAGAGGCCAAATTATGGTCAATAGAGTAACAATTTCAAGGATTATGAAGTGTCTATCGGCTAACTAATAGGTGAAAGCAATATATTCAAGATATGAAACAAAGGCTCAGAGGTAATATCGCTCTGAGCCCATTTTAGATTTCAAAAAAATTTATGAACAAAGAAAACCTAATATGGCAGGAGGTAGAGTCGACAAGACAACTCCTATTCCGACACGTGAAAACCCTTACTTTTTAAAAGCACCCTTGCGCACATTACCGTCCGGATGGTATAGTTTTAATTGCGAGTAAATGAACCGTCTGGATGGTTAAGTAATAATATAAATAAATACAATTTATGCAAGGGAAATAAAGAGGAGGAGACATGATGCAAAAGAAAATTTTATTAACAGCTGCAGTGACAGGTGCGGGAGATACAACGAAAAAAAGTCCACATGTCCCTGTAACACCGAAAGAAATAGCTGAAGCTGCGATTGCATCGGCAAAAGCAGGAGCAACCGTTGCTCATGTTCATGCGAGAGATCCTGAAACAGGGGGAGTTAGTCACACCGTTGATCATTACCGTGAGATTGTTGACCGCATTCGCGAGTCGGAAACAGATGTGATTATCAACATTACATCAGGTGGAGGCGGCGATTTCATCCCTAGTTTAGCTACACCAGCTGCTGGAGGAAATGGAACGGATATGCAAACTCCAGAAGAACGTCATAAGCCTGTTGGTGAATTGCTTCCTGAAATGTGTACGCTTGATTGTGGAAGTGTGAACTTTGGTGACATGATTTATTTGAGTCCAACGGATTGGCTTCGCCAACAAGCAAAATTGGTTCAGGAAAGCGGTGTGAAGCCAGAGTTAGAATGCTTTGACACAGGACATATTCGTTTTGCTAAACAACTAATTGATGAAGGCTTAGTAGACGGTGACCCGATGTTCCAATTTTGTCTTGGGATTCCTTGGGGAGCAGATGCAGATGTGGAGACGCTGCTGTATATGAAGAGTCGCCTTCCTGAAAATGCTAACTGGTCCGCTTTTGGAATTGGTCGTATGCAAATGCCGATTATGCTTCAAACAGCGATTTTAGGTGGAAATGTCCGAGTTGGCTTAGAGGATAACTTGTACCTTGATAAAGGTGTATTTGCCAGAAACGATCAATTGGTTGAAAAAGCAGTGAACCTCATTACTAGCAATGGAATTGGCATCATGACACCACAAGAGGCACGTGAACAGTACGGATTAAGAAACCCATACGGAGGCGATAACAAATGACCAACATTCAATATGAGTTCAAAAAACTAGCTGTCATCGGAACAGGAGTCATCGGAAATGGCTGGATTACACGCTTTCTCGCACAAGGATACGATGTCGTTGCCTTTGATCCTGCTGAAGGAGCAGAGGAGAAAACGCGTAAGGCCGTTTCACATGCTTGGCCTTCTTTAGAAAAATTAGGATTGGCACCTGGTGCGTCTAAGGAGCGCTTAGCGTTTGTTCCTACGTTAGAAGAAGCAGTATGTGATGCTGATTTAATTCAAGAAAATGTTCCCGAACGTGAAGAGCTAAAGAAAAACGTATTAGCTAGCATTGATCAATTCGCGAGGCCTGAGGCGATTATCGGGTCAAGTACATCAGGAATTATGCCTTCTGTGTTGCAGGAAGGATTAACGCATCCAGAGCGATTCCTCGTTGCTCATCCATTTAATCCTGTATACATTTTACCGCTTGTTGAGTTAGTCGGTGGTGAGGCAACAACACAAGCCGTTATAAATCAAGCAGCTGAGTTCTATGAATCCATTCAAATGAAGCCACTGATCATTAATAAAGAAATCGAAGGTCACTTAGCGGACAGGCTCATGGAAGCACTTTGGCGTGAAGCGTTGCACCTTGTCAATGATGGTGTCGCGACAACAGAAGAAGTCGATGCGGCAATTATTTATGGTGCAGGACTTCGCTGGGCACAAATGGGGCCGTTCTTAACGTTCCACTTAGCTGGAGGAGAAAAAGGGATGCGTCACATGCTAGAACAATTTGGCCCTGCTCTTAAACTTCCATGGACAAAATTAGAAGCACCTGAATTAACAGATGAGCTGAAAGAAAAAGTCATTCAAGGCTGTGAGAGCCATGCCGGGGATGTGTCGATCTCTGAACTAGAACAGAAGCGAAATGAATTTTTAGTAGAATTGCTAGATCTTGTTGAAAAATATTGGCCAGAATCTAACAATCTCGTAAAAAAATAAGAGGCAGGGAGGGAAATGGATGTTACCGTCATTTAGCTACAAAGATCATGTCCGCAAAGAGTGGGTTGACTATAATGGCCACATGAATGATGCGGAGTATGCAAGAGTATTTAGCTTATCCGTTGATTCATTTATGGATTATATCGGCTTAAATGAAGCAGCTCGCCAATCACTAAACTACACGATTTTCACATTGGAAACACATCTTTGCTATTTAAAAGAAGCACACGAAGGTGAAGAACTAACAGTTGAAATCCAGTTATTAGATGATGATGCGAAACGTCTGCACGTATTTTTTGTTATGAAAAATAGTGAGGGTGCAGAGATTGCTACAAGTGAGCAGATGTTAATGGGGATGGATACAACGGAGGGGAGACCAGCTCCTTTCCCTTCTGAAGTCTTACCAATCATTGAAAAAATACGAAGCGCACATGAACATTTACAATCCCCAAAACAAGTCGGTAGACAGATCGGAATTAAGAAGCGATAGGCTATAACAGAGGAGAATGTTTATGAATAAGATTGAAGTAAATAATTTGACCAAGATCTTTGGTTCCCACCCGAAGCAAGGATTAAAAAGCTTAAAAAACGGAGAACAGAAGGCAGATATCCTTAAAAAAATGGGGATGACCGTTGGGGTTAATCAAGCCTCTTTCTCTGTTAAAGCGGGGGAAATATTCGTCATTATGGGTCTTTCAGGAAGTGGAAAGTCAACATTAATTCGTTTAGTAAATCGTCTCATTGAACCAACGGATGGGGAGATTCTCATCGATGGTGAAGACATCACCAAGATGGATAAAAATGCTCTCATAGAAACGAGACGTCAAAAATTAGCGATGGTATTTCAGCAATTTGGATTGTTACCCCATCGGACAGTATTAACGAATGTTGCCTATGGGTTAGAAATTCAAGGGGTAGACAAAGCCGAACGAGAAGAGAAGGCTTTAAAGTCGATTGAGGATGTTGGACTAAAAGGGTATGAAGAAAGCTTTCCAAGTCAATTAAGTGGTGGAATGCAGCAACGTGTAGGACTTGCTCGCGCATTAGCAAATGATTCAGATATTTTGCTTATGGACGAAGCATTTAGTGCTCTTGACCCTTTAATTCGTAAGGAAATGCAAGATGAGCTCCTTCATCTACAAAATAAACTAGGTAAAACAATCCTCTTTATTACCCATGATCTAGACGAAGCGTTAAAGCTTGGAGATCGAATTGCCATTATGAAAGACGGACAGATTGTTCAAGTGGGGACGGCAGAGGAGATTTTAGAAAATCCAGCTAATGAATATGTCTCCAATTTCGTTAAAGACGTCGATCGCTCCAAAGTATTGGAAGCATCTCATGTCATGAAAAAACCAGAAGTGTTAACAACGTATAAAGACGGTCCAAGAGTTGCTGTAAGGAAAATGGAAGAAGCCGGTGCCTCGAGTATTTTTGTTGTGGATAAAGAGAAAAACTTCCAAGGATTATTGACGATTGATGATGCGATCAAAGCATACAAAGAGAATATCCCAATGGAGGATGTTTTAATTGATTCGGCGGTACATTCTGCGGATCCTACGACACCTTTAAATGACCTGATTGGAATTGCGGTAGAAACGAAATATCCAATCGTAGTCGTTGAAGATGGAAAACTACTAGGAATCATTTCGCGTGTATCGATTCTCTCAGGCTTAGTTCTTGGGAAAGAAAAAGATGAGGTGGTATCAGCATGAATTACTTCTACTTCCCGTTAGAGGAATGGACCAATCGTTTTGTCGATGGTTGGCTGCTTCCTGTTATGAGTGGGTTCTTTAATAGCATAAGTACGGTGCTTCGTGCATTTGTCGATGCCGTAACAAATCTATTAATTACAGTCCCGCCAGAGCTTATTATGATTGTTTTAATTTTGTTGTCTTGGAAAATAGCTGGAAAAGGAATTGCGTTATTCGCATTAATTGGCTGTTTGTATCTTGGTTCCGTTGATTTGTGGGAAGCTGCGATGCAAACGGTATCGATTGTACTCGTATCAACGATTTTATCTGTGTTGGTAGGAGTACCACTCGGAATTTTAAGTGCAACAAATAAGGTAATGGAACAAATCACAAGACCTATTTTAGACTTTATGCAAACATTGCCTAGCTTTGTTTATTTAATCCCTGCGATTCTTTTATTCGGACTAGGTGGGGTGCCGGCAGTCATTGCAACATTTGTCTTTGCTACGCCTCCTGCTGTCCGAATGACGAATTTAGGAATTAGACAAGTACCAAGTGATGTCGTAGAGGCTTCAAAAGCCTTCGGTACGACGTCTCGTCAGTTACTATTTAAAGTACAACTGCCACTAGCCCTGCCAACCATTATGGCTGGGGTGAATCAAACAATGATGCTCGCACTATCCATGGCTGTAATCGCCTCAATGATTGGAGCTCCAGGACTTGGTTCAACCGTATTATCAGGGATCTCAACAGTTAATGTTGGTCTAGGTTTAACAGGTGGCTTAGGAATTGTTGTGTTAGCGATTATTTTAGACCGTATTACACAAGGATTAGCGAAAAAAGCATAAGAAAAAGGAGAGAAAATCTATGAAAAAGCTTTTACTAGGTTCAATGATGGCCGTATTTCTAGCAACAGCTGTTGGCTGTGCATCAGGTGAAACGAGCGGAGAAACAACAGAAGAAAATAGCAATGGGGAAACGATAACGTTTGGGGTAACACCTTGGACAAGTACAGTTCCTCCAACTCAAATTGCTAGTTTAATTATACAAGATATGGGCTATGAAGTTGTAGAGACAAATGCCGATGTAGGAAATGTATTTATGGGGTTGTCTCGTGGTGACCTTGATGTCTTTATGGATGCATGGTTCCCAATGCACCAAGTTCATATGGAGAGATTCGAGGACACGGTTGTTGATACGGCTGTAAGTTATCCAGAAGCAGAAACAGGTTGGGTGGTACCAAACTACATGGAAGATATTAACTCCGTAGAAGACATTGTTGGCAACGAAGATTTATTTAATAACGAAATGTATGGAATTGAAGAAGGAACAAGTGTGCAAGAAGAAACAAACGAAATGATTGAAGCGTTAGGATTAGATATTACACAAGTAAATTCATCTGAAGGTGGAATGTTAGCACAAGCTCAACGTCTGATGCAGCAGGAAGAGCCAGTGATTTTCTTTGGATGGAGACCACACACGATGTTTAACAAATATGACATCAAAGTTATCGGTAACGATGCCGGCTTCTTTGAAACATCATCTGTTCATGTTGTGACAAATCATGAGCTGCAAGAAAAAGCCCCTGATGCTTTTGAATTTTTAAGCAACTGGAACATTTCGATTGATGATGTTGAAGAAATGATCGTACAAATTGAAGATGAAGGTCAAGATCCAGAAGAAGCAGCGAGAGAGTGGATTGACAACAACCAAGATAAAGTTAATGAAATGCTAGGTAACTAGTAAGGGGAGGCCTGAGTCTGTGAGACTCGGGTCTTTTTTAAAGGCGAAACAGTCTATTGAAAAATCAAAGTATTCTCCCCCTTTCCCGTTAATTGTGAGATAATTCTATCAAAATGGTTGACGTTGTTCGGACCTCCATGTAAACTAACAATATACTTTATCTTATTAGCACATTAGCGAACTAAAGTGAAACGAACAATTTCAAGAAATAATAACAGGTATTTTGACAAAAAACGCGAATGATAGGAAAGATAGAAAAAAGATGTCGGAGAGCTGCAAAAAAAAGCAGACAACGGAGAAGAACGAGGAGTGAAATCAATGTCTAAGCCACTTATGTTTGAGAAGCCACTTGGAATGCGCGATACATTGCCAGAAATGTATGAAATGAAAAAGCAGGTACGTCAGCAATTAGAAACGGAAATGTCTGGATGGGGATATCAAATGATTGAAACCCCGACGTTAGAATATTATGAAACGGTTGGTCTTGCGTCAGCGATTTTGGATCAACAGTTGTTTAAATTATTAGATCAACAAGGAAATACATTGGTGCTTCGTCCTGATATGACAGCACCGATTGCAAGACTCGTTGCTTCTAGTATGAAGGGAGAAGCGTATCCGCTTAGACTTTCCTATCAATCAACCGTTTTTAGAGCTCAGCAGCATGAGGCTGGTAAACCGGCAGAATTTGAGCAGCTTGGTGTGGAGTTAATCGGCGATGGGACGGTTAGCGCCGATGGGGAAGTCATTTCTCTTATGGTGTCAGCATTAAAACGTACAGGCTTGGCTCACTTTAAAATTGCGATCGGCCATGTTGGCTATGTGAACGCGCTCTTAGAAGATATTGTCGGAGAGCGTGCGGATGAGCTGCGTCGTTTTTTATATGAAAAAAATTATGTTGGATTCCGTGAGCACGTGAAAAACTTGCCGATTTCCTCCATTGATAAAGGGAGACTTCTTGGTCTCTTAAAGCTACGCGGCGGCAAAGGAACAGTGGAAGAAGCAGCGAAGCTTGTGTCTAACGAAGAAGGCTCAAAAGCGCTAACTGAATTAGCAGAGCTATGGCAAGTATTAGAAAGCTACGGCATTGAACAATACGTAAAATTAGATTTGAATTTAGTCCTTCATATGAGTTATTACACAGGAGCGGTGTTTGAAGGCTATGGAAGCAATTTAGGTGTACCGCTTTGCAGTGGCGGGCGTTATGATGAGCTGCTTGGCAAATTTGAGCGTCCTGGTCAGGCAACCGGATTTGGCGTTCGTTTAGATTTACTTGTTGAAGCGCTCGGCGAAATGAACACAAAGCAGAAAAAAACATGCATCGTCTTTAGTAAAGAAAGACGTGCAGAAGCATTCCAAGAAGCAGCAAGCCTAAGAGGAAAAGGTGAGTCCGTCGTTGTTCAAGACATTGCCGGAGTCGAGGATGTCGACGGAATGTCAGAGCAATTTAGTGACGTGCACTATTTCATTGGTGCGAAGAAAGGAGACGCGTAAGATGGCAGAATGGTTAACGGTTGCGATGCCGAAGGGGAGAATTTTTGAAGAAGCATTAGTATTGCTGCGAAAAGCAGGCTATAATTTACCGGCAGAGTTTGATGATTCTCGTAGGTTAATTATTGATGTGCCAGAGGAAAACATGCGTTTTATCCTTGCGAAACCAATGGATGTACCGACATATGTCGAGCACGGTGTTGCCGATGTCGGAGTGGCTGGAAAAGATACGATGATCGAAGAAGAGCGTGTTGTCTACGAAGTGCTCGACCTACAAATTAGTGAGTGCTACTTGGCGGTTGCCGGTCTTCCGAATTATGAAAAGAAAGACATCAATCCAAAAGTCGCTTCGAAATATCCGAACCTAGCAACACAATATTTTAAAGAGCAAGGCGAGCAAGTGGAGATCATTAAATTAAATGGTTCGATAGAGTTGGCGCCATTAATTGGGCTAGCAGATCGCATCGTTGATATCGTATCAACTGGGAGAACATTAAAGGAAAATGGCTTAGTAGAGCTTGAAACAATCGTGCCTATTACATCCCGTTTGATTGTCAATCCAGTTAGTTACCGTATGAAAGACGAGCGTATTGACGAAATGGTCGAACGTCTTTCTCGAGTGATCGAGGAGGAGGAAGCATGAAAATCGTCAAAGTTGGGGCAGAGGTAAGCATTAAGCGTGATATTGATACAGGTACAGAGAAGCAAAGAGAAGCGGTAGAAGCGATCATTGCTCAAGTAAAAGAACAAGGCGATCAAGCTCTATTTGAATTAACGAAAAAATTTGATGGAGCAGAGCTTACAAGTCTTCGAGTAACGGAGGAAGAACTCAAAGGGGCTTATGCAGAGATTGATGACGAATTGATTTCAGCGTTGCGTGAGGCGATCGTGAACATTAAAGATTTCCACGAGCGTCAGAAGCGTCAATCGTGGATGACGACAAAAGAAGATGGAACGATTCTTGGTCAAAAAGTAACTCCACTTGATTCCGTTGGTGTTTATGTGCCAGGAGGCAAAGCAGCCTACCCATCATCGATTATGATGAATGTCATTCCAGCTCAAGTGGCTGGAGTAAAGCGTATTGTCATGGTTTCACCAGCAGGGGCAGATGGGTTGCTTCCTGCTAGTGTCCTTGTGACAGCGAAGGAGCTAGGGGTGAAGGAGATTTATAAAGTTGGCGGAGCTCAAGCGGTTGCTGCTCTTGCATATGGAACGGAGTCGATTCAAGCCGTTGATAAAATTACCGGTCCTGGCAATATCTATGTGGCGTTAGCCAAGCGCGCTGTATTTGGAACGGTTGATATTGATATGATCGCGGGGCCAAGTGAAATTGTTGTTCTTGCTGATGAAAAGGCGAACCCTCGTTACATCGCAGCTGATCTTTTGTCCCAAGCGGAGCATGATGAGCAAGCGTCAGCTGTGTTAGTGACGGCTTCCCAAGAGCTTGCAGAAGAGGTGGCAAAAGAAGTAGAAGAGCAACTTACGACATTGCCAAAACGTGATATTGCTGGAGCTTCCATTAGGGATTACGGTGTGATTTACGTTGCTTGCGATTTAGTTGAAGCGGTTGATGTTGTCAATCAACTTGCACCCGAGCATTTAGAAATCCTAACAGAAGAACCAATGAATCTAATCGGAAAAATCCGTCATGCTGGAGCGATTTTTGTTGGTCCTTATAGCTCGGAGCCGGTTGGTGACTATTTTGCAGGACCGAACCACGTCCTGCCGACAAATGGAACCGCTCGTTTTTCTAGTCCGCTCAATGTCGATGATTTCACAAAAAAATCAAGCATTATTTCATATAGCAAACAAGCCATGGAAGAAAATGGCCGCAAAATTTCAGCTCTTGCCCGTTTAGAAGGATTGGAAGCACACGCACGAGCAATTGATATTAGGTTGGAGGAAAAGTAGATGACAGAACGTCGCGCACAGATCGAACGAAATACAGGTGAAACACAAATTAAGTTGGACTTTACTGTGGATGGAGAAGGAAGATCAGAATTAGAAACAGGCGTACCTTTTTTAACGCACATGCTTGATCTGTTCACAAAGCACGGTCATTTCAATTTAACCGTTGATGCAAATGGAGATACGGAAGTTGATGATCATCATACGACGGAGGATATCGGCATTTGCTTAGGTCATGTGTTAAAAGAAGCACTTGGAGATAAAAAAGGAATCCGCCGCTATGGAAACGCATTTGTACCAATGGATGAGACGTTAGCTCAAGTCGTTGTTGATTTAAGCAACCGTCCGCATCTTGAGTTCCGCGCTGAGTTCCCAAGTCAGAAAGTGGGGACATTTGATGTTGAGCTCGTTCACGAATTTATGTGGAAACTGGCTCTTGAAGCAAGAATGAACTTGCACATTATCGTCCACTACGGCCACAATACACACCACATGATTGAAGCGGTATTTAAAGCATTAGCACGTGCCTTGGATGAAGCAACGAGTATCGATGAGCGGGTAAAAGGCGTCCCGTCAACGAAGGGAATGTTATAAGATGATCGGCATTGTTGATTATGGGATGGGGAATTTGCACAGTGTGAGTAAAGCACTGGAGCGCCTAGAGCTAGACTATGTAGTAACAGATGATATTGAACAATTGAAAAAAGCTGATGGACTTCTTCTTCCTGGTGTTGGTGCATTTCCAGATGCGATGAAGACGTTGAATGAGATGGGCTTAACGGAATTTTTACGTGAATGGGCGCAATCAGGAAAGCCGCTTTTAGGGATTTGCCTTGGCATGCAGCTTTTATTTGAAGAAAGCGCGGAGCATGGGGAGACAGAAGGGTTAAAACTTTTACCTGGTCGCGTGGAGCGCTTTGTTGGTCATACGGCAAACGGCGAAACATACAAAGTACCTCATATGGGCTGGAACAATCTAACGTTCCATAAGCCTGAACACAAACTTTTACAAGAAGTTGATGAGGGTCACGTGTATTTTGTTCACTCATATGTGGTCAAGCATAAGGACGAGGACGTGTTAATTGCTTCGAGTGAGTATGACGTAACAGTTCCAGCTGTAGTTGGCAGAGACAACGTAATGGGGACGCAATTCCATCCAGAAAAAAGCAGCCACGTAGGCATGGCGATCCTTCGCAATTTTGGAGAGCTCATCACGCAAGGAGGAGAAAGTCGTGAGTAATTTTGTTATTTATCCAGCGATTGATATGAGAGACGGAAAATGTGTACGTCTTGTACAAGGAGATTATGATCAAGAAACCGTGTATGGGGACTCGCCTTTTGACATGGCAAAGTTATTTGCTGATGCCGGGGCACAGTGGATTCATATGGTTGACTTAGATGGGGCGAAAGCGAAAAAACGTGTGAACCATGAGCACGTGCTTCGTGTTGCTAAAGAGCTTGATGCGAAAGTTCAAATTGGCGGTGGTATTCGTACGGCTGAAGATGTCGCCTTTTATCTTGAGCAAGGGGTAGACCGTGTCATATTAGGAAGTGTCGCTGTCAATAATCCTGAGTTCACAAAAGAGATGTTAGCTACATATGGCGGTGAGCGAATTGCAATTGGGTTAGATGCACGTGATGGCTATGTTGCAACAGAGGGCTGGCTTGAGACGTCATCTGTGAAGGCTGAAACGTTGGCGCAGGAGCTTGCTCGTCACGGGGCTGAAGTGTTTATTTTTACCGATATTTCACGTGATGGCATGCTATCTGGTCCAAATACAGAAGCGATTACGAACCTAGCAGAAGCAACAGGCAAGCAAGTCATTGCCTCTGGTGGCGTGAGTTCGTTAGCTGATTTGACGGAACTTCGTGAGCGTAAAAACCGTGGAGTGAGTGGTGCCATTGTAGGTAAGGCACTATACACGAATCAATTCACATTAGAAGAAGCATTGCAAGGGGGCGAATAGGTTGTTAACAAAACGTATCGTTCCTTGTTTGGATGTGAAAGATGGGCGTGTCGTAAAAGGCGTCCAATTCGTTGATTTACGTGATGCTGGTGATCCAGTTGAACTTGCTGCCTTTTATGATGAGCAAGGCGCAGATGAACTCGTATTCTTAGATATATCCGCTTCGCATGAGGGGCGTGAAACGATGGTAGAAGTCGTGGAGCAAGTCGCAGGTACACTTGCGATCCCTTTTACCGTAGGGGGAGGAATTAATTCTCTTGAAGATATGAAACGCGTGCTGCGAGCTGGAGCAGACAAGGTATCGTTGAATACAGCAGCGGTGAAGCGTCCGGAGCTGATTAAAGAAGGAGCAGACTTCTTTGGGTCGCAGTGCATCGTTGTTGCAATCGATGCGAAGCACGATGAAGAGCTTGGTTCATGGCGGATTTATACACATGGTGGACGTGAAGCAACGGAATGGGAAGTGACGGACTGGGCGAGAGAAGCCGTACGTCTTGGCGCTGGCGAGATTTTATTAACAAGCATGGATCAAGACGGGGCGAAGACTGGATTTGACCTCGCGTTGACAAAAGCGGTGAATGCTGCCGTTACGGTACCAGTTATTGCATCAGGTGGTGCAGGAAAGAAGGAAGACTTTGCTGATGTATTTCGGGATGCCAAAGCAGATGCAGCACTAGCGGCATCGATTTTTCATTACAAGGAAACGTCGGTCGCAGAAGTGAAAACATATTTAAACGAAAAGGGTGTGGCCGTACGATGAGCATCGAGAAGATTCAATTTGATCAAAACGGACTTGTGCCAGCGATTGTGCAAGATGCTGCGAGCAAAGAAGTTTTGACACTAGCCTATATGAATAAAGAATCGTTACAGAAGTCGCTTGAAACGAGAGAAACATGGTTTTATTCTCGTTCCCGCCAAGAGCTATGGCACAAAGGAGCAACTTCAGGGAACACGCAGCAAATTGTCGACATGCGCTATGACTGTGATAGTGATGCGATTGTGGTTCTTGTTGTACCTGCTGGGCCGGCGTGTCACAAAGGGGTCTATACGTGCTTTTCTAATACATTGTTTGAAGATCAAGTTGTTCGTACGAACCCTACTCGTTTTGCGATCCTTGACGAGTTAGAACGGGTCATTGCAGAGCGAGAAGCGGAGATGCCAGAAGGGGCTTACACGACGTATTTGTTTGAAAAAGGTGTCGATAAAATCTTGAAAAAGGTTGGCGAAGAAGCAGGAGAAGTGATCATTGCTGCGAAAAATCGTGACCCGGAAGAATTGAAGTGGGAAGTATCTGATTTGTTGTATCATCTTCTCGTACTCCTACGTGAACAAAAGCTGCCGTTAGATGACGTATTAGCTGTTTTAGAGGAAAGACACAAAAAGTAAAGGAGATCATACGGTAAAAATCAACCAGTGATCTTGAATAAGTAGCAATGGCTAAGTACGTTGCAAGTCGTCTATGAGGAACCCACTCATAGACGGTTTTTAATTATAGCAGAGGGCACTGAAAGGAAATCCACCCTTTCAGTGCCCTCTAAAAAAAGGGCTGACCCCTACCCGTGCTGGTGCAGAAAGTGGCAAAGGATATGCCTTTTTCTGTACCTCTTTTTTCGTTCCCACTCTTTATAAAATGATGTTATACTATGTCTTATGATTGAGAAGCTGGAGGTAACAAAACTTCATGGGATTAAAACCAAAAGACGAACAGGAAAAAGGCAAAGTTGTTCCTTTGTTTCAAAGTGGGGATTATTTCTTTCATAGGGGAATTGAAGCGTACAGAAAGAACCACTTACAACGTGCGATTAAGCTGTTAGAGAGAGCGGTTAAGCTAACGAACACTGAGCCTGTCTTTCATGTTCAATTGGCAGCAGTGCTTTCTGAAATTGGAGAATATGAACGGTCAAATGAAATATTAGAAAATGTGTTAGCGGAAAAAGAAGATGTAGCAGAATGCTATTTCTTCATGGCAAATAATTATGCATACCTTGGACTTTTTGAAAAAGCCGAACGAATGACGTTGCGTTATTTAGAGTTAAGTCCAGATGAACGCTTTACAGAAGACGCAAAAGATCTTTTAGAATTGCTTCGTTTTGAACGAGAAGAAGATGAGGAATGGGATGACCTAGAAGAAGACGAAGATGAATTGATCGCTCAGTTTGAACGTGCACGTTATTTAGTAAGACAGGGGAATACTCATGCGGCTATACCCGTTTTGCAAACCATTATCGATGAGCACCCAACATATTGGACAGCACATAACCAATTAGCGGAAGCTCTTTTCCGTCAAGGGGATGAGTCTGCTTTTGAAATATGTCAAACCATCCTTGAAAAAGATCCAGGAAATCTTTTTACACTGTGTAATTTAGCTTTGTTTTACACGAAAAGTGGGGATGCTAAACGTGCAGAGGCCTACATTCGTTCTTTACGTCGCGTCTACCCGATTGATGGGGACCATTATGTCAAAGTAGCTGAAACATTATGTTCTGTTGGAGAGTTTCAAGTTGCTTATGACCGACTTAAGGAATTAAGCAGGTGGGAACTGGAACAACGGTCTGAATTGCTGTTTGGCTATGCAGTAGCAATGTATCATTGTAATGATCGACATAAGGCGATCCAATTATTTAAACGAGCAGAAGAACTTGGTTCAAAGCAAGCCAAATCAGCACTTGTAATTGCGAAAAAGGAGCCAGTTAATCACGATCAGATCCAGTTTGATATGTGGGTTGAATAACTGAGCAGATATATAGACATTCACAAGTCAATTCGCTACGATATTAGTGAAAAGACGTAGATTTAGACAAGTGAAAAAGAGTGTTCTAAAGGAGTGGACCAATAATGAGTGAGGAAAAAATTTATGATGTTGTCATAGCTGGGGCAGGTCCTGCAGGTATGACGGCGGCTGTTTACACATCTCGTGCAGGTCTTTCAACGATCATGGTTGAACGCGGAATTCCAGGTGGACAAATGGCGAATACAGAAGACGTGGAAAACTATCCTGGGTTTGATCATATTCTTGGACCTGAACTTTCAACAAAAATGTTCGAGCATGCAAAGAAGTTTGGTGCTGAATATGGATATGGTGATGTGAAAGAGATTGCCTGCGAAGGTGACCTTAAAATTGTCAAAGCCGGTAGCAAGGAATTTAAGGCTCGTGCGGTTATTGTGGCAACAGGGGCAGAATACAAGAAGATTGGTGTTCCTGGTGAAAAAGAATTAAGTGGACGCGGAGTTTCTTATTGTGCTGTATGTGATGGTGCCTTTTTCAAAGGAAAAGAGCTAGTTGTTGTCGGTGGCGGAGACTCCGCTGTTGAAGAAGCGGTGTATTTAACGCGCTTTGCAACAAAAGTAACCGTTGTACACCGCCGTGATGAGTTACGTGCCCAAAAAATCTTGCAACAGCGTGCATTTGATAATGACAAGATCGATTTCATCTGGAACCATACGGTAAAAGAAATCAATGATGAAAATGGTAAAGTCGGAAGTGTCACACTCGTTAGTACCGAAAATGGCGAGGAAAAAGAATTTAAAACAGATGGCGTGTTTATTTATATTGGCATGTTGCCTTTAAATGAAAGTGTGAAAAACTTAGGAATCACCAATGCAGAGGGCTATGTTGAAACAAACGAAGAAATGGAGACGAAAGTTCCTGGAATATTTGCAGCTGGTGATATTCGTGAAAAGTCACTTCGTCAAATTGTAACAGCAACAGGTGACGGAAGCTTGGCTGCTCAAAATGTACAGCATTATTTAGAGACGCTTGGAGAGAAGTCGAAAGCGTAAAGTAACTGATCAAGTGTAAAGCCAAATTGGATTTGCGCTTGATTTTTTATTGCACTGATTCCTGAGAGGTAAAGGAAAAGGAAAAATAATCCTTTTTGATATCAAACGTTAATCCTGTTGTAACACGAGTGAAATATAAAAGGGGTATTATATAAATAAGTAATTGACCCCCTTTTTTTATATACATTTGCACGGACGATTAGGTCCGTGCCCTTTTTTTTATCCTCAAAAGACCTCCGTTCAAAAAAGTTCCCTGATTCTAGCAATTGTTAGACCCTTCAATTAATTGTATAATAAAGTAATAGAACGTGAGGTGAAGCTGTTGCAACGGATTACTAACTGCGTATTAACGAATGGAGAGCATGCATTATTATTACAAAAACCAAGCCGAGGCTGGTGGGTTGCACCTGGTGGCAAAATGGAACTTGGTGAAACGATAAAAGAGTCAGCTGAGCGTGAGTTTCGGGAAGAAACAGGTCTTCAGGTAGAAGGCGCGAAGCTACGTGCTGTTTTTACCATCGTAATACTAGAAAATGATCAGCCGGTGAATGAATGGATGATGTTCACGTTCCATGCAACGAGTTTTAAAGGTGACATGTTTGAACAATCTCCAGAAGGCAAGCTTGAATGGAAAAGCATAAAGGATGTACAGGGACTGCCAATGGCAGCCGGTGATAAGTATATGTTTGAACATGTGTTACATGATCAAGGAGTCCTGCACGGAACGTTTTATTACACAAAAGATTTTGATCTAGTGTCATACCGGTTAATTTCAGAATAGATATAAAGGGGTGATGAGGGTGAGTATCGAGCACGAAGAAATACAGATTGTGATAATTACAGGAATGTCTGGGGCAGGGAAGACAGTGGCCGTTCAAAGTTTTGAGGATCTTGGCTATTTTTGCGTCGATAATTTACCCCCAGCTCTCATTCCAAAATTTATTGAGCTGATTGAAGGTTCAAATGGAAAAATGAATAAAGTAGCGCTTGTCATCGATTTACGTGGACGGAAGTTTTTTGATCACCTATTTGAAGCAATCGATACGATAAGTCACGCTCCACATTTGCAATTTAAGCTGCAGATTATCTTCTTAGATGCAAAAGATGCAAAGCTTGTGCAGCGCTACAAAGAGACGAGACGTGCTCATCCATTAGCACCAAATGGTCTGCCGCTTGAAGGTATTCAACTAGAACGCGAGATGCTTGAGGATATGAAGGGCAGAGCGCAGCAAATTATTGATACAACGGATATGAAGCCGATCCAGTTGCGTGAAAAAATTATCCAAAGATTTTCTGGAACAGAAAAGCATCCTTTTACGGTTAACATGATGTCGTTTGGCTTTAAGTATGGCATGCCAATCGATGCGGATCTCGTCTTTGATGTGCGTTTTCTTCCAAATCCTCATTATATTGACCACATGAGACCGAAAACAGGGCTAGATGATGAAGTTTCATCATATGTATTGAAATGGACAGAAACTCAACAATTCATTGAGAAATTAACTGACTTGTTGAAATTTATGTTGCCTCAATATAAGCGTGAAGGAAAGAGTCAAGTCGTCATTGGTATTGGTTGCACAGGTGGAAAGCATCGCTCTGTGACGCTTGCTGAACACTTTGGAGAAGCTTTTGCTGATGAATATGTATTGCATGTTAGCCATCGAGACATTGATAAAGATAAAGGAAAAGGTACTCATAAGTGAAAAAGAAAAATGTTGTTGTGATTGGAGGAGGAACCGGCTTATCAGTGTTGCTTCGAGGATTAAAAACGTTCCCAGTTGAGATTTCTGCTATTGTAACAGTTGCTGATGATGGCGGCAGTTCCGGTCGACTCCGAAAAGAACTAGACATCCCTCCTCCGGGAGACGTGAGAAACGTTTTAATTGCTTTATCTGAGGTCGAACCTTTGGTGGAAGAGCTCTTTCAGCACCGTTTTTCAAACGGCAATGGCTTGTCGGGGCACTCGTTAGGAAATTTACTGCTTGCGGGAATGACTTCCATTACAGGCGATTTTTCAAGAGGCATTACTGAATTAAGCAAAGTGTTAAATGTTCGTGGAAACGTTTATCCAGCGGCTAATTGCAGCATTGTGCTGCATGCAGAAATGGAGGATGGAACGATTGTGACAGGGGAATCCCTCATTCCACTAGAACAAAAAAAGATAAAGCGTGTTTTTTTAA
Organism: Halalkalibacter sp. HAAS-P013; assembly: GCF_056619925.1. Classification (NCBI taxonomy): domain Bacteria; kingdom Bacillati; phylum Bacillota; class Bacilli; order Caryophanales; family Bacillaceae; genus Halalkalibacter; species Halalkalibacter sp. HAAS-P013. Next base: position 25,678 of record NZ_JBWQTU010000012.1, on the reverse strand, counting down.
CCCCTGAAGATATCTCACCATTGCAGTCGGCTATTCGAGCGATTGAGGAAGCCGATATCATTGTGTTAGGACCAGGAAGCCTTTACACTAGTGTTATACCAAACCTTCTTGTTCCGGGAGTGGCTCGAGCAATCGAACAGTCTGAAGCAAGGAAAGTATATATTTGCAATGTGATGACACAAAGTGGAGAAACGGAAGGCTATACAGCAGGAGACCATATTCAAGCCATTTTTGATCACTGTGGCAGTACATTGGTCGATGAAATTGTTGTTCATGGAGCGCCGGTATCTGCTGAAGTTCGAGCGCGTTATGCAAGTGAAGGGGCTGTGCCTGTTGTTGTTGATGTAAATCGGATAAACTCAATGGGAGTATCCGTTGTACTTGATCACTTTGTAATCGAACGAGAAAATATGTTGCGTCATGATGCTTTAAAAGTGTCAAAGGCTATTTTACACATGAAAGAATGACTACTGTTCGTGTAGGGAAAGGGTATTAGAGAGCTACACGGCTGAAAGGAGTGAGGACTTTGTCCTTTGCAGCCAAAACGAAAAAAGAATTAACCCAATTTGAACAAGAAGACTGCTGTGCTACAGCAGAGCTTGCTGCACTTATCCGGATGAACGGATCCCTTTCGTTTAGTCAAATGAAGCTTGGTTTAGATGTAACGACAGAGAATGCGGCGATTGCAAGGAGAATTTATACACTTATTAAGCGAGTCTATCCTTCCATGTTTGTGGAGTTGCTTGTTCGAAAAAAAATGAGACTGAAAAAGAACAATGTCTACCTCGTTCGTATGCAGCACGAGGCAAAAGAATTGTTAGAGCTGCTTGGTATCTTAGGAGAAGGTTTTGTTTTTCTTCGAACAATCTCAAAACAATTAACAAAATCTAATTGTTGTAAGCGTGCCTACTTACGAGGAGCTTTCTTGGCGGGGGGGTCTATTAACCACCCCGAGACCTCGTCTTATCATTTAGAGATTTTCTCAATCTATGAGGAACATAATGATTCTTTATGTGAATTAATGAACGAATATGAATTAAATGCAAAAACATTGGAACGTAAAAAGGGTTTCATCACGTATATGAAAGAGAGCGAGAAAATCACTGAGTTTCTTAATATCATTGGCGCACATCAGGCATTGCTGTACTTTGAAGATGTTCGAATTATGAAGGACATGCGCAACTCGGTTAATCGTCTTGTTAATTGTGAAACAGCTAATTTAAACAAGACCGTTGGGGCAGCATTAAGACAAGTAGAAAATATTCGCCTTGTTGATCGAATAATTGGTTTAAATCAGCTTCCAACGAAATTGCGTGAAATTGCCGAGTTACGTGTATTGCATCAGGACGTTACTCTAAAGGAACTTGGTGAGATGGTTGATGGGGGGACCGTTAGTAAATCTGGTGTGAACCATCGCTTACGAAAAATTGATCAGATTGCAGATAAATTACGAAATGGTCAAGAGATTCAAACAGAAAAATTATAAACGATTGAGGAGGAGAAAAAAATGTTAAAAAAAGAAGTAACAGTTCAAAGAAAAACTGGATTACAAGCAAGACCTGCAGCATTATTTGTTCAAGAGGCGAGCCGTTTCTCGGCAGAGGTGTTTATTGAAAAAGGTGATAAAAAGGTAAATGCAAAAAGCATCATGGGTCTTATGAGCTTAGCCATGGGTCAGGGAACAACATTTACGCTCATTACGGATGGAAATGACGAAGCTGAAGCACTAGAAACATTAAGTAATTTTATCGAATCTGAATAAAAGAGAAGACACCGATCTGCCACAAGCAAGCGGTGTCTTTTTTTGGGTGTTAAAAAAGGGGTGTCTCAAAAGGTCTGTTTTTGACCTTTGAGACACCCCCATAATCATATTAAACTTTCGTCGCAGGAATAACCTTGTCAATTAAGCCATACTCTTGTGCTTTTGCAGCAATCATGAAGTTATCACGATCCGTATCACGCTCAATCACTTCTAAAGGTTGCCCAGTGCGTTCTGCTAAAATTTTGTTTAAGCTTTCACGCATTTCAATGATACGTTTCGCATGAATTTGAATATCAGAAGCTTGACCTTGTGTACCGCCAAGTGGTTGGTGAATCATTACTTCACTGTTTGGAAGGGCAAAGCGCTTGCCTTTTTCACCAGCTGCTAGTAAGAAAGCACCCATGGAAGCAGCCATACCAATACAAATTGTAGATACTTTTGGCTTTATGTAATTCATCGTATCATAAATTGCCATACCAGCTGTAATGGATCCACCAGGACTATTAATGTAGATGGAGATATCTTTTTCAGGGTCTTCTGCTTGTAAGAATAAAAGCTGTGCCACAATTGAGTTAGCTACGTTGTCATCGATCGCACTTCCTAACATAATAATACGATCTTTTAATAAACGAGAATAGATGTCATATGCACGCTCGCCTCGGTTTGTTTGCTCAATAACTGTAGGGATTAAATTCATCGAAAAATTCCTCCTCTTAGGTATTAGTGAACCTTGTTGTTCTACTATGTTATGTACATCATACCCAAATGGTCAAAAAAGGTCAAATGAAAACACTTCTTCAACGAGTTGGGCTAAAGCTGGTGTTCAGGTATTGTTGCAGTAACAATACCTTTTAACCTCTTACTACATACTATTCAATATCAAACTTATTAAACCCTCTTTTCATAATATCCGTTTTTAAATAATCTAAACGAGATTACCTGTCATTAACATAGTTTTGATTTTATAATTCCTATATAATTAAAGATAGGAATGAATTAAACTATAATAGGCATAAGAATTAGAAAGCGCTTACGAGTCTAACGGACTCTTGATTAGATGTGTAGAGTAGCAAAATTTTGATTGTTCTTAGCTAAGTGAAAGGAGGGGTAGTAACGTGCAATTTGGATTGTTTCAACAACAGACTCAGAGTTTGGTCATGACGCAGGAACTACGTCAAGCCATTCATCTCTTACAGTATTCAGCAACTGAACTGTCAACCTTTATTCAGGACCAAGCACTTGAAAACCCGTTAATGGAAGTGAAGGAATCACAAAAGCTAGAGGAGACATCATTTTCATCCTTTAGAAACGTTTCTGAAGACCAAACCTCTCCGATTGATTATGCGCAAATTGATCGAACAAGTTTGAGTGACTTTTTACTCAATCAATTACAGGACCTTCAAGTTTCAAAAAAAGATAGAAAAAATTTAACGTATTTCATTTATAGTTTGAGAGAGGATGGGTACTTATCTAGACCGTTTGAAGAGATTTGTGACGAACTGCAAATCTCCCGAGAAGAGGGAGAAAATCTACTTGAAACACTGCAGCATTTTGATCCGGCTGGAGTAGGTGCTAGGAATTTGCAGGAGTGCTTGTTGTTACAATTGCAGCGCATGGATGACCCACATTATATTGCTGAACAGATCGTTATGTATCATATGGAGGCATTCGCCACACGCAAGTGGAAGGAGATATCTCAGCAATTAAACATTACATTAGCAGAAGTGCAGGAAGTAAATGATTTAATAAAAAAGCTAGATCCACGGCCAGGAACGCAATATATGTCTGAGCCAGTTCAATTTGTCCGACCTGAAATTAGAATTGTACCGTATGAAGGAGATTTGCTTGTTCATATAGAAGATGATTTAATTCCAAGTGTTGGACTCAATCATCATTATGAGGAGTTACTTCGCAACGCAGAAGATGATGAAGCAAGTCAATACGCCAAACAAAAAATTCAGCAAGTTCAATGGCTAATGAGAAGTATTCAGCAGAGAAAACAAACAATTGTGAAAGTAGGAGAAGCTATTGCAAGACACCAAAAGGATTATTTCTTAAAGAAAAATGGTGTGTTAAAGCCTCTTACATTAAAAGAGATTGCTGATGAGATAGAGGTTCATGAATCAACCGTAAGCCGTGCTACAACAAATAAGTATGCGGATACACCAAGAGGCATCATTGAACTGAAATCTCTGTTTTCATCAGCTGTTCAAAATGGCTTAGGAGAATCAACATCAAGTCGTTCGATTAAAGAATGGATGAAAGAGCTCATTGCAGCAGAAAATAAACAAAAGCCTCTTTCAGATGCAAAAATTGTCAGTTGGTTACAATCAGAAAAAGGAACGACTGTATCAAGAAGAGCAATTGCAAAATACCGAGATGAGTTAGGAATTCCATCCTCGTCAAAAAGGAAAAGATACTGATACTGACCCAAAAGGGCGGTTTTCCCTTTTGGGTCAGTATCGAAGCAAGGAGCGGAGCCGCTGCAATGTTTTAAAGCCTTAAGGAGTGGTCTTCTCCTTAAGGCGCGCAGCGAGAGAAGCCCTTGCACATCAATGAATAAGCCAGAGATAATCACAAAAAGAGCGATTTTCCCTTTTTGATCAGTATCGAAGCAAGGAGCGAAGCCGCTGCGTCGGTGTGAGGGGGGTGTCTCACACCTGCAGCGAGAGAAGCCCTTGCACGCCTTCATTGAAAAATTTTTCATACATACCTGAATAAAAGTGAGTGATAAACAAATGATAGAAGTAACTGTTATGTCAAAAATTGATTGCCCGCTTTGTGACAAGGCGATCGACCTGATCCAACCATTATCTGAAGAAATACCGTTCGTAATGACAATTACAGATATTTACAAAGATGATACATTGCTTGAAAAATATCAGATTATGATTCCGGTTATTTTGATTAATGGAGAAGAGGTTGATTTTGGTCAAATTTCAAAAGATAAGGTAAGAAAGCGTTTACTTGAAATAAATAGGCAAATATAACTTGTGAAAGGACTCTATCCTTGGTAATATGTACTTGTGGATGAGGATTTTGGTCTTTTTTTTGGAAATAACGGGACTGAAAATGTCTATGCGGGACATAACGAGTCCAGTTCTGACTTGAAGGAGTTTGGCTCGATGAATTCATTATTAGACATACAGAAAAAATTATTACCTGATTTACTTGACGTTATGGTCAAGCGGTACCGAATCCTTCACTACATTAAATTAATGCAACCGATTGGTCGAAGGAATTTATCAGCAAACTTACAGCTTTCAGAACGAGTGTTACGAGGAGAGGTTACTTTTTTAAAGGAGCAAGGCCTTGTACATTTCGCTACTTCAGGTATGAGTATCACTGAAGAAGGCGAAAAATTGTTTGAAAAGTTAGAAGAAATGATGAAGGAGCTTCTTGGACTCCGGGAATTAGAAGCAAAGCTAGAAAAGGAACTCGGTGTAGGGCAAGTCATAGTCGTTGCTGGAAATAGCGACACGGATGAATGGGTCAAAAGAGAAATGGGTCGAGCTTGTATTAGTGAGCTTAAGGCAATCATTAAACCGAAAGATGTGGTTGCTGTCATGGGTGGTACAACCCTTGCTGCTGTTGCAGAAATGATGAAGCCAGATGCGAAAACTAGGGAAGTTGTTTTTGTTCCGGCACGTGGCGGGCTTGGCGAGCAGGTGGAGAACCAAGCGAATACGATTAGTGCAGAACTTGCGAGTCGAGCAGGAGCACAATATCGCTTGTTACATGTCCCAGACCAAATAAGTGAAGAAGCTTACTCATCTCTTGTATTAGAACCATCTGTTAAGGACATCCTAAGGCTGATTAAATCAGCTTGTACGGTTATTCATGGAATTGGAGATGCAAGAACAATGGCACTCCGTCGTGATTCGGTGAATTCGTTTATTGACAAGCTTAATCGGGAAGAGGCTGTAGCAGAGGCTTTTGGATATTATTTCAATCGTCGCGGCGAACCAATCCACAAGCAAAGAACGATTGGATTACAGCTTGATGACCTCGAGGAACATAAGTATGTAATTTCTGTTGCTGGAGGAGCTTCAAAGGGAGAAGCGATAGCTGCCTATATGAAGTATCAGCCAAGTGATGTGTTAATTACAGATGAAGCTGCCGCAGAAGCTTTATTACAATTACGTAGATAAAAGGGCATTGCTCTTTTTGATAAATTCTTTTTAAATTACTAGGAGGAGATTGAACATGGCAACAAAGATTGGTATTAACGGTTTTGGACGTATTGGACGTAACGTATTTCGTGCAGCATTAAACAACCCAGCAGTAGAGGTAGTAGCAATCAACGATTTAACTGATGCTAACATGCTTGCACACTTACTTAAATATGACACAGTACACGGCAACCTAGATGCTGAAATTTCAGTAAATGGTAACTCGCTTGTAGTTAACGGACAAGAAATCAACATCTCTGCTGAGCGTGATCCATCTAAGCTTGAGTGGGATAACCGTGGCGTAGAAGTAGTAGTTGAATCAACTGGTTTCTTCACTAAGCGTGAAGATGCAGCTAAACATATCGAAGCTGGTGCGAAGAAAGTAATCATCTCTGCTCCTGCATCAGATGAAGATATTACAATCGTAATGGGTGTTAACGAAGACAAGTACGATGCTGGTAGCCACCACGTTATTTCAAACGCATCTTGTACGACAAACTGCCTTGCACCATTTGCAAAAGTACTTAACGACAAATTCGGAATCAAGCGCGGTATGATGACAACTGTTCACTCATACACAAATGACCAACAAATCCTTGATCTTCCACACAAGGACTACCGTCGTGCGCGTGCAGCTGCTGAAAACATTATCCCAACATCTACAGGTGCTGCAAAAGCGGTTGCTCTTGTTCTTCCTGAACTTAAAGGTAAATTAAATGGTGGAGCAATGCGTGTACCAACTCCTAACGTTTCTTTAGTTGACTTAGTAGCTGAGTTAAACCAAGACGTTACAGCTGAAGATGTAAACAATGCACTTCGCGATGCTGCTGAAGGTCCATTAAAAGGAATCCTTAACTACAGCGAAGAGCCACTAGTATCTAGTGATTACAATGGTAACCCACATTCTTCATCAATCGATGCTCTTTCAACAATGGTAATGGAAGGCAGCATGGTTAAAGTAATTTCTTGGTATGATAACGAGTCTGGTTACTCTCACCGTGTTGTAGATCTTGTTGATTACATCGCTAAACAAGGACTATAATAGGAAAGAGTTGGTGGAGGAGGAAGATGGTAGCAGTCTCCTCCTCTTTCCTCTGTTTTTGACTAAGGCATTTAATAAACAATCAGGAGGTCTAACCAAATGAACAAACAAACGATTCGTGATATCGACCTTAAAGGGAAAAAGGTATTTTGTCGTGTTGATTTCAACGTGCCAATGAAGGATGGACAAGTAACGGATGAAACTCGTATCCGTGCAGCGATCCCAACAATCCAAGCATTAGTAGAACAAGGTGCAAAAGTTATTCTTGCCTCTCACCTTGGTCGTCCAAAAGGTGAAGTAGTAGAAGAATTACGTCTTACTCCAGTTGCAGCTCGTTTAAGTGAGTTACTTGGTAAAGATGTGAAGAAGGTTGATGAAGCATATGGGCCACAAGCAGAAGAAGCTGCAAATGCTCTTTCTGAAGGGGATGTACTGTTACTTGAAAACGTTCGCTTCTACCCTGGTGAAGAGAAGAATGATCCTGAACTTGCAAAAGCGTTCGCTGCTTTAGCAGATGTTTATGTAAACGATGCTTTTGGTGCGGCTCACCGTGCTCATGCGTCAACTGAAGGAATTGCACACCACTTGCCAGCCGTTGCAGGTCTATTAATGGAAAAAGAGCTAGATGTTCTTGGAAAAGCATTATCTAACCCTGAGCGTCCTTTTACAGCAATTATCGGTGGGGCGAAAGTAAAAGATAAAATTGGTGTAATCGAAAATCTTTTAGAAAAAGTAGACAACTTAATTATTGGTGGAGGACTTGCTTACACATTTGTTAAAGCACAAGGCCATGAAATTGGGAAGTCATTACTTGAAGAAGATAAGATTGATCTTGCTAAGTCGTTCATGGAAAAAGCAAAAACGAACAACGTAAATCTCTTATTACCGGTAGATGCTACAGTGGCTGATGATTTTTCCAATGATGCCAATACTAAAGTGGTCGATATTGAATCCATTCCTTCTGATTGGGAAGCACTTGATATTGGACCAAAAACGATTGATACATATCGTAAAGTGATTAGTGAATCAAAGCTTGTTATTTGGAATGGACCGATGGGTGTATTTGAATTAGAAGCATTCTCTAAAGGTACAAGAGGCGTAGGTGAAGCTCTTGCTGATAGCGCCGATACTTACTCTGTAATCGGTGGAGGAGACTCTGCTGCTGCGGTTGAGAAGTTTGGCATTGCTGATAAAATGAGCCATATTTCAACAGGTGGCGGTGCATCACTTGAATTCATGGAAGGCAAAGAACTTCCAGGACTAGTTGCGTTAAACGAAAAATAAGGGGTCAGACCCCGCTTTAATCTAATAAAGAGGTGAAGTACTATGCGTAAGCCAATTATTGCAGGTAACTGGAAAATGAATAAAACGCTTGGTGAAGCGAAGCAATTCGTTGAAGCGGTAAAAACGAGTGTTCCAGCTAACAGTGAAGTGGATGCAGTTGTTTGTTCACCAGCGTTATTTTTAGAAAGCTTAGTGAGTCAAACAGAAGGAACAGACCTTAAAGTTGGTGCACAAAACGTTCACTTTGAAGAAAATGGTGCGTTTACAGGTGAAATCAGCCCTGTTGCTCTAGCTGACTTGAAAGTTGAGTATGTCATCATTGGTCACTCTGAGCGTCGTGAAATGTTTGCTGAGACAGATGAAACAGTAAACAAAAAAGTTCACGCGGCGTTTAAGCACAACTTAGTACCAATCATGTGCTGCGGTGAAACAGATGAAGAGCGTGAAGCTGGCAAAACAAATGATGTTGTAAAAGTACAAGTTGAAGCTGGACTAGCTGGCTTGTCAAATGATCAAGTGAAAAACACTGTTATTGCTTATGAGCCAATCTGGGCTATCGGAACAGGGAAATCTTCTTCTGCAACAGATGCAAATGAAGTTTGCTCATACATCCGTAAAGTGGTAGCTGAAGCCTTTTCACCAGATGCTGCTGAGGCTGTTCGTATTCAATACGGTGGCAGCGTAAAGCCTGCTAACATTAAAGAATACATGGCCGAGTCTGATATTGACGGAGCACTTGTTGGTGGAGCGAGTTTAGAAGCTGATTCATTCCTTGCACTTTTGGAGGAAGGTAAATGAGTAAGAAACCGGTAGCTCTCATCATCCTTGATGGATTTGCGATGAGAGATGAAGTAAAAGGTAATGCGGTAGCGCAAGCAAAGAAGCCAAACTTTGATCGTTACTGGAACCAATACCCGCATGCAACTCTTGAAGCACAAGGGGAAGCGGTTGGTTTACCAGAAGGCCAAATGGGGAATTCGGAAGTAGGACATTTGAACATTGGTGCTGGACGTATTGTCTATCAAAGCTTAACACGCGTGAATTTATCGATTCGCGAAGGTGAATTTTTTGAAAATGAAACGTTCCATGCCGCGATGAACCATGTGAAAGAAAAGAACAGTGCCTTACATGTCTATGGTCTTCTATCAGATGGAGGTATTCATAGCCATATTGAGCATTTGTTTGCACTACTTGAACTGGCTAAGCGTGAAAATGTGGAAAAGGTTTATGTTCACGGATTCCTTGATGGACGTGACGTAGGCCCGACTTCAGCTGAAGTGTACATTCGTGCCTTACAAAGTAAGCTTGAAGATTTAGGTGTAGGGGAAATTGCATCAATTCACGGACGTTACTATGCGATGGATCGCGACCGTCGCTGGGAGCGTGTTGAGAAGTCATACCGTGCGATGGTATATGGCGAAGGCCCTGCTTACACAAATCCGATTGATGTCGTTACAGATAGCTATAAGAATGAAATCCATGATGAATTTGTCATTCCTTCTGTTATTACAAAGGAAGACGGAACTCCAGTAGGGACTGTTGGAGACGATGATGCAGTTATCTTCTTTAACTTCCGTCCGGACCGAGCAATTCAAATGTCTCAAGTGTTCACGAACGAAGACTTCCGTGGATTTGAACGTGGCGACATGCATCCAAGAAATCTTCATTATGTGTGCTTAACGAAATTTAGTGAGACGGTTGATGGATTTGTCGCGTTCAAACCGACAAACCTAGATAACACACTCGGTGAAGTGTTATCACAACAAAATTTCAAACAACTTCGCATTGCGGAAACGGAAAAGTATCCACACGTGACGTTCTTCTTTAGCGGTGGACGTGAGGAGCCATTCCCAGGTGAAGAGCGAATCCTAATCGATTCACCAAAAGTAGCAACATATGACTTACAGCCTGAAATGAGTGCATATGAAGTAACGGACGCGTTACTTGCAGACATTGAAGCTGATAAGCATGATGCGATTATTTTAAACTTTGCTAACCCTGATATGGTTGGACACTCGGGTATGCTTGAGCCGACGATTAAAGCAGTAGAAGTGGTTGATGAGTGTTTAGGAAAAGTTGTTGATGCGATTGTCGCTAAGGGTGGCGCTGCTGTCATTACCGCTGATCACGGAAATGCAGATGAAGTGCTAACACATGAAGATAAGCCAATGACAGCTCATACAACAAATCGTGTGCCGGTCATTGTTACCCAAAACGGAATTGAATTGCAACAGGACGGGAAGCTCGCTGATTTAGCTCCGACTGTTTTAGCATTATTAGATGGAAAACAGCCAGAAGAAATGACAGGTGTTTCATTAATTAAGAAATAATTTATTTCTAGCAGGAATTTTCTTTTTTTAGTTGAACCATAATATGGTTGGCTGAATGAAAAAACCATTTTTGACCGAAAATAATTTGATAAATTCTAAGGAGTGACTTTACAATGACAATGATTACAGATGTTTATGCTCGCGAAGTATTAGATTCTCGTGGTAATCCAACAGTTGAAGTAGAAGTATACCTTGAATCAGGTGCAATGGGACGCGCGTTAGTACCAAGTGGTGCTTCTACTGGTGAATACGAAGCAGTTGAATTACGTGACGGTGGAGAGCGTTATATGGGTAAAGGAGTACTTCAAGCGGTTGATAACGTTAACGAAGTAATTGCTCCTGAGCTTATCGGTTTCGACGCTTTAGACCAATTAGGTATCGACCAATTAATGATCGATCTTGACGGAACAGACAACAAAGGCAAATTAGGTGCAAACGCAATTCTTGGTGTTTCTATGGCTGTTGCTCACGCTGCTGCTGACGCTCTTGGTGTACCTTTATACGTATACCTTGGTGGATTCAACGCGAAGCAGCTTCCAGTACCAATGATGAACATCATCAACGGTGGAGAGCACGCGGATAACAACGTAGACATTCAAGAATTCATGGTTATGCCTGTTGGAGCTGAAAACTTCCACGAAGCACTTCGCATGGGTGCGGAAATTTTCCATAACTTAAAGTCAGTTCTTAAAGCAAAAGGCTACAACACAGCTGTAGGTGATGAAGGTGGATTTGCTCCAAACCTTTCTTCAAACGAAGAAGCTCTATCTACAATCATCGAAGCAATCGAAAAAGCTGGTTTCAAACCAGGCGAAGAAGTTCAACTTGCAATGGACGTTGCTGCTTCTGAAATTTACAACAAAGAAGATGGCAAGTACCACTTAGCTGGTGAAGGCAAGAGCCTTACATCTGAAGAAATGGTTACTTTCTACGAAGATCTTTGTTCGAAATACCCAATCATCTCAATTGAAGATGGCTTAGACGAAAACGATTGGGAAGGTTTCAAACTTTTAACTGATAAACTTGGTGGCAAGGTTCAACTTGTTGGTGATGACTTGTTCGTTACAAATACAACAAAGCTTGCTGAGGGTATCGAAAGAGGAATTGGTAACTCAATCCTTATCAAAGTTAACCAAATCGGTACATTAACTGAAACGTTTGAAGCAATCGAAATGGCGAAGCGTGCTGGTTACACTGCAGTTATCTCTCACCGTTCTGGTGAAACTGAAGATGCAACAATCGCTGATATCGCTGTTGCAACAAACGCTGGTCAAATCAAAACAGGTGCTCCATCTCGTACTGACCGTGTGGCGAAGTATAACCAACTTCTTCGCATCGAAGACGAGCTTGCTAACGTGGCTACTTACGGTGGTTTATCTGCATTCTATAACTTAAAGAAATAATTTTTACTGGTAAAAGACGTGCCTTCATTAGAGGGCGCGTCTTTTTGTGCGCGTGGAAATCGATTCGGACAGAAAGTGGCGCGGTTTTCACGTCCAGTGTTGAAATGAGCGCAAACCTTACAAACATCAACCGAAAGTTTGTAAGATTTAATTACTGATTTTACCAAAAGTTAACTGGATTCGATTATTCTTAAAATAGAAAAGATTCGATAACAAAATTCATTCACTTTTGTGCAAGGGAGAGATCAACACCAATGACGAAACTCATTGACTTGTCTCAGGAAATTTATCAAGGGATGCCAGTTCGACCAGTTCAACAACAAACTGTCATTTTCCCCAATATATCTCATGAAGATACGAAGCAGAAATTAGGGTTTGAATTTGCTACAAATAGCTTAATTATTAATGAGCACGTACCTACCCATAGCGATGCCATTTATGAATATGACCCAGAAGGACCGACGATAGACGAAATGGATTTAGATTCATTTTACGGTCCTGCTATTTGTTTAGATGTATCTCATATTTCTCCTGAACAGTTTATTATGAAACGTGATATAAAAGACGCGTTGAAAAGGTCTGAACAGTCGATTGATGAGGGCGATATTGTCCTTCTTTATACAGGGCATTACGAACGCGCATATGGAAAGGAGGATTGGTTTACGCGCCATACTGGCTTGCATTATCAAGCGGCGAGATGGCTAGCTGAATTAGGTGTAAAAAATATTGGAGTCGATGCACCTTCTATTGACCAGTCAAATGACAAAAAATTTTCTGGACATCTTGCATGCAAAGAATACCAAATAACTAATACTGAAAATCTATGCAATTTAGGGGAAATTGTTAATAAAAGGTTTCTATATATAGGGCTGCCATTAAAAATTCGTCATGGTACAGGTTCACCGATTCGAGCGATTGCTTTGTTAACGGAAGAATAAAAGAAACCGGCTCAAGAGCCGGTTTTTGTTATGCTAAAATTTCGTTTTTTTAATCTACTAATATCCTTTCTTTAATGACTTATTTATTATTTTTCATCCGCATAGGGGCTCTAAAATAAAAAATGGGTTAGCTCTGCGTTAAATTAGAAATTTAGTTATCGTGAATGGGAAATTTTATAACAAATTGGAGTTGAAAAGTTTTCTGTACTTGTTTCATTAGCCAATGGTTACAAAAAGACGATGTTTCGAAACTCTAAGTAAATACCTGCCAGCAAAAAACATTGCGAGGTTATCTTACGGTTTACAACAAAATTCCAATTATTTAAATTACTCTTACCATATATTCGAATTATCTAAAAAACGCACTTGTTTTTGTGGATTGTAACTGAGACTACGTAAACGCGAAAGGAGGTTGGTTCATTTTCCTGTCTATATGAGCAGACGTGTAAATAACTGAAATACAAAGGAGGAGTATGAATGAAGACGAGCAATATTAACGAGATATTCATCAATATCCGGAACAGCTCAAGTATTCCTAACACAAATAAAGGTGGTGCATCACATGTCTAGAGAAGCTGTTAATAGACCTGGTCAAGTTGTTGTAAATAATTCAACAGTAGACGCAGTGAATAAGAAAAGTAGTGAATTGCTTAAGAAAGTTCTACCTCCTGTTGTGGCCCTCATTTCTTTTATTGTCTTCTGGCAAGTAGTGGTGACGTTAATTGGTACGCCGCACTATATTTTACCAAAGCCAACAGATATTTTTGATGCTGCTGTGAAAAATTGGAGCAATCTATCAGCAGCATTAATGACAACGATTGTTAGTGCCGTTTCAGGCTTTCTTTTAAGTGTGATAGGTGGGATTGGGGTGGCTGTTTTAATGGCAAGTTCCAAACTTGTTGAAAGAAGTTTTTACCCATATGCCATTATTTTACAAACGATTCCAGTTGTAGCGATCGCACCGATTATTGTCATTTGGTTTGGCTCTGGAATGAACGCGATTGTCATCATTGCTTTTACGATTGGATTTTTCCCAATGTTATCAAATACGTTAATTGGTCTAAATGCAACAGACCATAATATGAAAAATTTGTTCTACCTTTACAATGCTACTAAGTGGCAAGTGATGTGGAAGTTGCGTTTCCCAGCAGCACTTCCATACATTATTGCAGGAGCTAAGATTTCATGTACGTTAGCTGTTGTAGGGGCGATTGTTGGTGAATATATTGCTGGTGTCGGTGGTGGAGCTGGTGGACTAGGTTATGCCATTACCGTTGCTGCATCTAGATTACAAACACCTTATCTCTTTGCATTAGGTCTATCTGCTGCGGTACTAGGGATTGCTTTCTTCTTACTTGTTAGTTACATCTCAAGAATGTTCTTAGCGTCTTGGCACGAATCGGAAATGGAACAAGAGTAGGAATATATGCGGAGTTTATTTGAGAGGGGTTTGGTAACATGGAATCAACAACTTTGGAGATGAAAGAGAAAACGATAGAACAAGGCTCTATGCTTCGAATCAACAATGTTAGTAAAATTTATAACGAATCTATTATAGCTTTAAGTGAAGTGAATTTAGATATCCCTGAGGGGGAATTTGTCTCGTTCGTTGGACCATCAGGGTGTGGGAAATCAACGATATTCAAAATTATAGCAGGCTTAAGTGAGCCAACATCAGGAAAAATCGAGATGGTCTCTTCATCTCACCAAGAAACAAAGATGGATCGAAATGAAGTAGGTTTTGTGTTTCAGCATGCTACTTTATTACCATGGAATTCAGTGCTGGAAAATGTAGCTCTGCCATTAGAGTTAAAAGGTGTATCAAAAAAAGAACGCCAAGAGAGAGGAAAGGAAGTTCTTGAGATGGTTGGATTAGCGGGATATGAAAAGGCGCTGCCAAGACAATTATCAGGTGGTATGCAGATGAGGGTCTCCATTGCTCGCTCGCTCATTGCCAAACCGAAGCTTCTTTTAATGGATGAGCCTTTTGGGGCACTTGATGAAATGACAAGACAAAATTTACATTACGAGCTCCTTAAAATTTGGGAGAAGACAGGGATGACCGTTTTATTTATTACTCATAACGTCTTTGAATCCGTCTTCCTTTCAACTAAGATTGCTGTTATGAGTGCTAGGCCTGGACGGATTACTAATGTGCATGAGGTCCCTCCATATGAACGAGATGAATCATTTCGTAGTACCGCTGAATTTAGTCATATCGTTGGAGAAATTTCAAAAGGCTTGCAACACTGATCGATACAGCTGCCAAAGGGAACCCCCCTTTGGCATTATATGTGCGAACATGTTTGCGATGGCTGCGCTCGCCGTGCGTCTAAAGGAGAACCCCCCCTTTGGTAGCTGCATCTTTCTATTGTTCTTTAGCGTATTTTTGTGGTACATTAGTATAAGCGCAAACTGTGCTTGGAGGTGTAGATATCGTGCAAATGTTAGCAACAATTTTACTCGTTATCGTATCAATTAGCTTGATTGCAGTTGTTTTATTACAATCTGGAAGAAGTGCAGGTCTTTCAGGAGCGATTTCTGGTGGAGCGGAACAGCTTGTTGGAAAGCAAAAAGCTCGTGGGATTGATGCGGTATTAATTAAAGCAACTGTCGTTTTATCTGTGTTATTCTTTGTCCTAACCGTTACGGTTGCATATTTCTTGTAATGTTCAAGCAGTAGGTGCGATGCCTGCTGCTTCTTTGTTATTTTTCGTAACGTAAAAAGGGTTGCTTTAAGGATTAATGAGGTTAGGAATACATAGAATAAGGGTATAGGATAAGTACGGAGAATAGCTTCTACTGGATATATGTCAACAGAAAGCGTCGAATTCTTGATCAGCAATGATAAGAAGGGTGTGAGAGAATATGATTGGCTGTCTATGTTTACATGGCTTCACTGGAGAACCGTGGGAAGTAGAGCCGGTTTCAACATATTTTCTAGAGAACAAGCGTTGGCTTGTCTATACACCAACGTTGCCAGGGCACGGTCCAAAAGGGAATTTACGTGAGGTTACGTACCAACAGTGGGTGTTTACTGCGGAGGTTGCCGCATGCGAATTGTTAAGTCGTTGTGAAAAAGTGTACGTTATTGGATTTTCGATGGGCGGGATGTTGGCATGTTATATTGCGGCTAAGTACGAAGTGTCAAAACTTGTTTTATTAAGTGCAGCAGCGTACTACGGAAATCCGCAGCAACTTTTGCAAGAACTAAAGGACAAAGTGCGTCTTCGAGTACTTGGTGAGCTTGACCAAGATGAGCATTATTTATTATATAGGAAAAAAATTATGGATACTCCGATGACGGCTGTCTTTCAATTTATGCAAGTTGTCAAAAAGATTAAGCCATATATTAACAAAGTATCGATCCCTACGCTGATATTGCAAGGGGAACAAGATGGAATAGTCCCGCGGAAAAGTGCGACCTACCTTTATGAAACAATTGGTTCTGAACAAAAAGAGCTAAAGTTTTTACCTGAGTCTAAGCATTTGATTTGTCATGGCTTTGAAAAAGAGTTACTAATTAATAAGATTGAGGAATTTTTGTGTAGAGAGGAAGATGAAGATGAAAGTGGTTGTACCTAAGCCATTTACGTTTGAGGGAGGAGACCGGGCTGTTTTGCTGCTGCATGGTTTTACAGGCACTACAGCTGATGTCAGAATGATTGGCAGGCATTTACAAAAGCTCGGATATACATGTCATGCACCATTATATAAAGGACATGGCGTACCTCCTGAAGAATTAGTACATACAGGTCCAGAGGATTGGTGGAAGGATGTAGTGGAAGGATATGAGTTCCTAAAGAGCAAGGGCCATGAAGAAATTGCTGTTTGTGGGTTGTCACTCGGAGGGGTATTCTCATTAAAAATAGGGTACACTCTACCTATAAAGGGCATAGTGCCAATGTGTGCACCAATGAAGCCGAAAACAGAAGATGCCATTTATAAGGGTGTTCTCGCTTATGCAAAACAATACAAGCAGTTAGAGAAGAAACCGCCAGAGCAAATTGAAGAGGAAATGGTAGCATTCGCCGATTCACCAATGGGAACCTTAAACGGCTTGCAAGGATTAATAAATGATGTGAAAGAACATCTTGATTATATTTATTCTCCTATTTTTGTTGTCCAAGCAAGGCATGATCAAATGATTGATATTGAGAGTGCCAACATTATTCACGACCATGTTGAGTCAGATCAGAAATCATTGAAATGGTACGAAGATTCAACTCATGTTATTACATTAGATAAAGAAAAGGAACAGCTTCATGATGATGTGTATCAATTTTTGGAGTCACTTGATTGGACCGTCTAGACAAATATAGAAAGAAGCTGTTAACGAAAGGAGAAGAAAACATTGAATGAAGAATTGATTCAACAACTGTTGTCGCACTTTCGCGAATCAGCGGAGAAACCTCTTTCTATAAAAGAAATTGAAGAATCGTTTAACATCGAAAGCAGTGATGAATTTAAAGAGTTAGTAAAAGCATTAAATGAATTGGAGCATAGGGGGCTCGTTGTTCGAACAAGAACGGACCGCTACGGGATTCCAGAAAAAATGAACTTAGTCCGAGGACGTGTTCAAGGCCATGCAAAAGGCTTTGCTTTTATTATTCCTGAAGAATCAGGAATGGACGACGTATATGTGACAAGCGGAGATTTAAATAGCGCCATGAACGGAGATACTGTCCTCGTTCGGTTAAACCAAAAGTCATCAGGGTCAAGACCTGAAGGCCAAGTCGTTCGTATTGTCGAGCGCGGGACAACGGATGTAGTCGGTACGTACCAAGATCAAGGCTCCTATGGCTTTGTTATTGCTGATGATAAGCGTGTAGCTAATGACATCTTTATTCCGCAAGAACAAGCAGCAGGCGCTGTGGATGGACATAAAGTTGTCGTTAAAATAACAAAGTATCCTGAAGGACGAATGAGTGCAGAAGGGAAAGTCATTAAAGTGCTTGGGCATAAAAATGACCCGGGTATGGACATCCTTTCGATTATTTACAAGCATGGGA
Source organism: Halalkalibacter sp. HAAS-P013 (assembly GCF_056619925.1). Taxonomy (NCBI): domain Bacteria; kingdom Bacillati; phylum Bacillota; class Bacilli; order Caryophanales; family Bacillaceae; genus Halalkalibacter; species Halalkalibacter sp. HAAS-P013. Next base: position 7,735 of record NZ_JBWQTU010000012.1, on the reverse strand, counting down.
TCCCAATTGAGTTTCCTGATGAAGTCCTTGAGCATGCTAATTCCGTGCCAGACAGCATTGATCCGAATGATTTGAAGGACCGCCGTGACCTTCGAGATGAAACAATTGTAACGATTGACGGAGCTGATGCGAAGGACTTAGATGATGCTGTTCATGTGAAACGGTTGGAAAATGGTAATTACTTATTAGGTGTTTCGATTGCTGATGTAACTCATTATGTGAGGGAAGGATCGCCGATTGACCAAGAAGCGGCTGAGCGAGCGACGAGTGTCTACTTAACAGATCGAGTCATTCCGATGATCCCGCATAGACTTTCCAATGGCATATGTAGTTTAAATCCAAAAGTCGATCGATTAACGCTTACGTGTGAAATGGAAATTGATGCAAGTGGGCAAGTGGTCAAGCATGAGATTTTCCAAAGTGTCATCAAAACGACAGAACGTATGACGTATTATGATGTGAATAAAATTTTAGTTGATAAAGATGAAGAAACGCGTAAGAACTATGAGTCGCTGGTTCCGTTTTTTGAGGAAATGGAAGAGTTAGCAGCGATTTTACGTAAGAAACGTTTTGAGCGTGGGGCGATTGATTTTGACTTTAAAGAAGCAAAAGTGCTTGTGGATGAAGAAGGAAAGCCGACAGATGTTGTTATTAGAACTAGATCTGTAGCAGAGAAACTTATAGAAGAATTTATGTTAGCAGCTAACGAAACGGTTGCTGAGCATTTTCATTGGTTGAAGCTTCCTTTCGTTTACCGAATTCACGAGGATCCGGATGCTGAAAAGCTTGGCAAGTTCCTAGAATTTATTACGAATTTTGGTTATGTTGTGCGCGGGAGTGCGAATACCGTTCATCCGCGCGCGCTTCAAAAATTATTGGAGGAAATTAAAGGCGAGCCAGAAGAAACGGTTATTAGTACAGTTATGCTGCGTTCGATGCAGCAGGCGAAGTACGACACGAACAGTTTAGGGCACTTCGGGTTATCAACAGAGTTTTACACCCATTTTACGTCGCCGATTAGACGTTACCCGGATCTGCTTGTGCACCGTTTGATTCGTACGTACTTGATCAAAGGAAATGTAGATGAAGCAACGCAAGAGCATATGAATTCGGTTTTACCTGAGTTAACTCGTCACTCCTCTGAGATGGAAAGACGTGCAGTTGAAGCAGAGCGTGATACAGACAGCATCAAAAAAGCTCAATATATGGAAGATAAAATTGGGGAAACGTTCACTGGGATGATTAGTGGAGTAACGAATTTCGGGATGTTCGTGGAACTTGAAAATACAATTGAAGGTCTCGTTCACGTTAGTTATTTAACGGATGACTACTATCATTATGATCAAAAGCAATATGCGATGATCGGTGAACGAACAGGGAAGACGTTCCGAATTGGTGATGAAATAGAAGTGAAGGTAACGAATGTTAATGTCGATGAAGCATCAATCGACTTTGAAGTCGTTGGTATGAAACCGCGCGAACGCCGTGAAGTACGAGATCGCCCGAAAGTCATTGTCGGCGGCAAGCGTGAAGGGCGTGGTGGCAGTCGAAACGGTGGTGGAAAAGGCCGTGGTGGTCGCGGAGGCCCAGGTGATGATCGTAACGGTAGCAAAGAGGGAGCTAAGAAGGACGATAAAGCTGGTGGGAAACGTAAGAAGAAAAAATTTTACGAAAATGCACCTAGTGTGAAGAGGAAAAAAGGGAAGAAGCGCCGGAAGTAGGTAAGTGCAAGTCGCCTAGAGAGGAGAACCCCACTCCTCTCTAGGCTTTATAGGGTTCTTTAGCGGTTCAATGATGAACTTTTGTCTTAATATGCGAACATGCAGATTGCACGGAAAAAGGAACCCCGCTTTTTTCAGGTTGAAGAGGCAATGGCTCCACGCGATGCGCGCCTAAAGGAGAAGAAACGCTCCTTTAGGCTTAAAACCTTGGCATCGGCTCCGCTCATTGCTAGAGAGAACAGAAAAAGGAACCCCACCTTTTTCTGTTCTCTCTTTGACTTTCGTCTATTTCTTTTGCTATCATAGAAATAAATGTCGCATGAATAAAAGGGTGTAGGAGATGGCTGTAAAAGACAAAGATCGTAATGTAATTGCTCAAAACAAACGAGCCAGTCATGATTATTTTATTGAAGAAACCTATGAAGCAGGAATTGTCTTAAAGGGAACAGAAATTAAATCAATGCGAGCAGGTCGGATGAATTTGAAAGATTCATTTGCGCGTATTTCAAATGGAGAAATGTATCTTCATAATGCGCATATTAGTGAGTACGAACAAGGGAATCGTTACAACCACGAGCCAACCCGTGCGCGTAAGCTGCTCCTTCATAAGAAGCAAATCAATACGTTGATTGGACTAACGCAGCAAAAAGGCTATGCGCTTGTACCGCTAAAAGTGTATATTAAAAATGGCTTTGCCAAAGTTTTAATCGGTCTTGCAAAGGGTAAAAAGAATTATGATAAGCGTGAGACATTGAAACGTAAGGATGCTAAGCGTGAAGTTGAGCGTGCATTAAAGGATCGAATAAAAGGCTAAAGGCTCAATTGGTTATGTTGGTAGTTAATTACCAGTTGCAACGATTAGTCAGTATGCTATAATAATAAGTGTCCAGAGCGAGAGTAATACTTTTTGTTCTGGACGATTGATTTTATAACACTTAGTTTGCGAGTGAAAAACTCACAACTAATTTTAACTTGGGGACGTTTTGGATTCGACAGGGATAGGTCGTGCTTACGTGGCGAGTCGAGGGGGTCGGCCTCGTTAAAACGCCAAAGCCAATTAACTGGCAAAGAAAACAATAACTTCGCACTAGCAGCTTAATAGCGCTTTGCGGTTCCACCCTCCATCGCCCATGTGGTAGGATCTGGGACTCACTCTAAGTGGGCTACGCCGGTTACCCTCCGTCTGAGGGTGAAGGAAGAGAACAATCAGACTAGCCTCATGGAAGCCTGTCATTGGGCCGAAGTGTTGGCGAAATGCTAATACAGTGACTACGCTCGTAGAAGCGTAAGTGTCGTTATTCTTGGACGTGGGTTCGATTATGGAAATAGTCGCCTCGTGTGGTGACACATGAGTGATAACTTGGCTTTATCGATGAAGTCTACGTCATCTTTTGATGATAAGGTAATATCGAGCGGTATGTGGAGTAATCCAACAGCCGTGTATCGACTTATAGGCTGCCTATTTAAGTTAGGTAGTACTAGGATGGAGCATTTGGTCAGGAATCTGGCAAATATATATGCTTCATAATACGCCAAGGGACTTGATGGTGATCAAGTTCAAGATATAGTCAGTGCCAATGCGAAAGCTTGGAAAAACATGTCCCACCGTCTCCACCAAAACCATACCGTGAACCGCATGACTGCATAGGTCATGCGGTTCTTTTCATTTTATAGATAAAAATTCTTTTTCGAATTTTTGTTTTAAGAGTAGTTTTTCTGCAGTGTATTTACCGTTTCGGGGAGTCAGATCATCATATTTTTGCAAAATTAGAGTTGCTCTTTTTTTCTTTTTGGTAATTATGAGGTAAGGAGTAATATAATTAAGAGTTTTAAAAATATCTTTTTTGTTTTTTATAGTTAATGATTAGTACATATAAGTAAATACTGCGGAGGTGCCTATGAAATCAAACTCAAACTCTGTCTATTTAATGGCTTTCTTGTTTTTCTGTTTTTCTTCTGCCACGATATTAGGTACCTATTTACCTGTTTATTTGCGGGACAATGGGATGAATAGTATGGAGATCGGATGGATTCTTGGAATTACTTCACTGGCATCAATTATTGCCCAACCATTTTGGGGCTATATGAGTGATAAAATTGGATCGATTAAACGAATCGTAGTTGTTTGTTTATTGTTATCTGTCGGTTTTAGTGTGATCGTTTTCCAGGTGCAATCATTTAAGACAATTGCTTTTATGATTTTTATCCTCTTTTGCTTTTTCTCGGCGATTAATCCGTTAGGGGAGAGTCTTGCGCAAAAGACAGCAAGTAAAGAAAAGATTTCGTTCGGTAAAATTAGAGTATGGGGGTCACTTGGTTTTGCTATTACAGCTTTGGTGTCTGGATACATACTAGACTTTATTGGTATAGAGAACTTGTTATATCCCTTTCTTATTATGACGGTATGTACACTAATCTTGGCAATGAGACTAATAGATTTTAACACATCGAATAAGAAAGCTTCTCTACTTGATGCGATAAAGATAGGAATGGAGCCTAAATTATTTTGGTTTTTAGCTATAGCGTTGCTTGTTACTGTTACTCATCGAGCAAACGATCATTTTATAGGACTTTATATTGTTGATCTAGGGGGAAATGAATCCTTAATTGGTTGGTCCATATTTATTGGGGTTATGTCAGAATCGCTAGTTTTTATGTTAGGGTGGCTATGGTTTCGCCGCTTTAGTGAACTGACCTTTGTGATTGTAGGTGCCTTCCTTTATAGTATCAGATGGTTCTTGATGGCTTTTGCTATTTCTCCAGAAAGTGTTATTATTTTGCAAGTCTTACATGGTGCAAGTTTTGGTGTTTTTTATTTGAGTGCATTTCCATTCGTCACGAAAATTTTACCGAAAAATTTACTTGCAACAGGTCACGTTTTCTTTTTGACCGTTGTTTTCGGAGTTGGAGGAATGATTGGATCTTTAGCTGGTGGCATTATAATTGAATACAATGGGATCCCTAATCTATATTTATGGATGGGGATGCTGTCGGCATTAGGAACAGTTGGATTTTGTTTTTATAGAATGATTGTTGTAAAAAGTGGATTTATCCAACATGAAATAGATATAAAAAACTAGATAGTAATAAATTACACCAAGTAAAACTTTTACTTGGTGTTTTTACTTATTTTATTATTGGGGTCATATGTGTCTTTCTAATAAATCGCTAGTTTTCCGCATGTAACAATGTAAATTCAGTAAAGAATAACAAAAAACTAGTAAAAAAAGTATTGTTAAACCGCTTTCATTCTGATAAACTGAAAAAAACGGTAAAACCAAACAAAAATTTTACCAGTAAAAAGTGGTGATGTGATGGCTACAATTAAAGAAATAGCTGAAAAAGCCAATGTTTCGATATCAACGGTTTCTAGAGTGTTAAATAACGATCAAACGATTACTGTGATGGAAGAAACTAGAAATAAGATTGTAGAAATAGCAAAAGAATTGAAATATAGTTCCAGAAAGAAAAATGGAATGCAAACACAGCGTAAAAAAGAAAGCGTAAACATAGGTCTTTTAATGGGATGTAACCAAGAAGATGAATTTGACGATCCATATTTTGTATCAATTCGAAAAGGGATAGAAGAGCAGTGTATCCGCAAAAATATGAAAATATCGAAATTTATTCGCTTGAAAAATCGGACAGATGATCAGTCGCTTGAAGAATTAGATGGGTTAATCGTTGTCGGCTATCGAAACACTGATAAAATCGAGGCACTATATAATCATAGCAAAAATATTGTTTTTGTGGATAGTGAATCACCAGGTTATGACTCTGTAATAAGCGACCTGAAAGAAGCGTCAGATAAGGTCATGAATCATTTGTTTCAACTAGGTCATAAAAAGATTGGCTATATTGGTGGTCCAGTCAACGACCCGGAAATGCAGCCTAATAAAGATAGTGATGTTGATGAATGGAATGTTAGAAAACAGGTGTATGAAGCATTTATGAAAGAAAAAGGCTTATTTAATCTGGATTATCTTTACATCGACCAATGGGGAACCTCTAGAGGGTATCAAGTCATGAAAGAAATTATCGCAAAAGGGGACATCCCGACAGCCTTTTTTATTGGTAGTGACCCAATGGCCATTGGTGCCATGAGAGCGTTAAATGAGGCAGGAAAAAGGATTCCTGAAGATGTAGCCATTATTAGTGTTGATGGGATTGAGATGTCTAATTTTGTGACCCCGCCGCTTTCGACTGTGAAAATTTTTACAGAACAGATGGGGATAACGGCCGTCAATTTACTTCAAGAGCGTATGGAGGGAAGGAAGATTCCTCTTAAAGTAGTTGTTCCAACCGATTTAATTGTAAGGGAATCATGTGGAGGAAAATCATAAACATGCCATTTTAGGGAGGTGATTAGTGAAAGCGCTCGCTTGAAGATTACCTTATACCTGAGTAGATATATGTAATTACTTTGAATAAATGTAGGGGGAATAGAAATGAAAAAATTATTAGGTACAGTTTTATCAGGAGTGTTAGCAGTAGGGTTATTAGCTGGTTGTGGTAGTGGGGGAGGAAGTGGCGCTGCAGACGGCACTGTCACTTTAGAGTTCTTCCAATTTAAATCAGAAGCTGTTGGTACGTATGACAAGTTAATTGAGAAATTTGAAGAAGAAAACCCAGGAATTAAAATCGAACAAAACCATGTTCCAGAATCAGACACAGTTATTTTATCTCGTTTATCACAAGGGGACGTTCCTGAAATTGTAGCTACAAATGGAAACAGTGTGTATGGTGAGTTAGCGCGTGGAGGAGCGTTTGTTGACTTCACTGATGATGAACATGTTGACCGTATCATTCCAGCTTATATTGATATGATTAACCAACTATCAGATAACGGACAAACTAATGCGCTGCCACATTCTGCAAACGCAAACACAGTCCTTTACAACAAAACAAAGTTTGAAGAATTAGGCTTAGAGATTCCTACAACATGGGATGAGTACATGGAAGTTGTGGAAACAATTGAAGCAGCTGGCGAAACACCATTCTATTCAGCGTATGGAGAAGCGTGGACGGCATTACCACCGTTTAATGCACTAGCGTCAAACTTACACGGCGATGACTTTTTCGAAAAACGACACGCGGAAGAGACAACTTTTGCAGAGCGTTATCCAGAGGTAGCAGAGAAAATGCTTACAATGATGGAGTATACAGATAACGATGTATTTGGAACAAACTACAATCAAGCGAACACAGCCTTTGCTAATGGTGAATCAGTGATGTACATGATGGGTGTTTGGGCAATTAGTCAAATTGAAAATGCGAACCCTGATATTGAAATCGGTGCCTTTGCGCTTCCTGCAACAAACAACGCTGAAGAAAACCGTCTCGTTTCAGGTGTTGATACACTGCTTACGATTTCATCAGACGCTAAGCATCCTGAAGAAGCAATGAAGTTTGTGAGTTTCTTATTAGAAGAAGAGAATGTTCAATTCTACATTGATGAGCAAAAGTTATTCTCAGCTGTAGAAAATGTGTTCCAAGAAGACCCTACGGTTGTTGACTTACAAGTACACTTTGAAGAAGGTACGATCACAAGCTTTGCTGATCATTACTACTTCCCAGGAATGCAAGTAGAGAACTTAATCCAAGAGTTCTTAATCAACAAAGATGTTGATCACTTCTTACAAACAATGGACAATGAGTGGGATAAAGTACAAGCGAGACAATAATGAAAAAAAGGGGCAGCAAGAGCCCCTTTCCTCATAAAAGGAGAGGATAACAATGAAGAAAAAAATGAATCCTTATCTACTAATGATTCTTCCTGCTTTTATTATATTCTTTGCTTTTCATACGTTTCCGGTCATCCAAGGGGTGTTCTATAGTTTTACGAACTATCGAGGTTATGGGGATTGGAACTTTGTTGGGTTAAGAAACTATATCAATGTATTTCAGGACTCAAGAGCCATGGATGCTTACATATTTACCTTTAAGTTTGCTATTGTCTCAACCGTTCTCGTAAATATTATTAGTTTAGTGATTGCACTTGGGTTAAATGCGAA